>JAYVFX010000123.1:0-2184 GCA_043772795.1 Deltaproteobacteria bacterium | reverse complement strand
CACGAAGATCACGCCCAGCGTGCGCTTTTTGCTGCTCTCCTCATGCAGGAAGCAATGCAACGCTACTCCGACAAGTTGCGATTAGAACGCGGCGTGCCGCTGCAGATCCGTGTGGGGATTAACACCGGCGAAGTGGTCGTGCGTTCGATTAGTACTGATGACCTGCACACCGATTATGTTCCCGTCGGTCACTCGACCAACCTTGCGGCGCGTATGGAAAGTCTGGCGACGCCTGGCGCAATTATCATCAGCGAACACACCCATAAACTCGTTGATGGATATTTTGACTGTAAAGCCCTTGGCGCTGCGACGGTGAAGGGTGCGAACCAGCCTATCCCGATTTATGAAGTCCTGGGTGTTGGACCGTTGCAGACGCGTCTACAGGTTGCTGCCAAACGCGGATTATCGCAGTTCGTTGGCCGGCGGAACGAGATTGCCCAAGTGCAGCATGCCTTTGCCTTGATGAAGGAAAGTCACGGACAGATCGTTGGCGTGATTGGTGAACCAGGGGTAGGCAAGTCACGCCTCTGTCATGAATTTAAGTTGCTCGTACAAAAGCAGTGCCTTGTCTTGGAGACATTTTCTGTCTCGCACGGAAAGGCATATCCGTACCTTCCCCTGATTGACCTCTTGAAAGGCTATTTTCAAGTCACGCCGCAAGATGACGAACGCAGACGACGTGAGAAAGTCACAGGTCGTGTATTAACGCTTGATCGTAGTCTCGAGGATACATTGCCATACATTCTCTTCTTGCTCTCAGCGGGTGAGGAAACGGCAGCCCTTCAGGAAATGGACCCCCAAATTCGTGCCCGCCGTACGCGTGAGGCCATCAAGCGACTGCTCGCGCGCGAGAGCCTCAATCAGCCGCTGTTGCTGATCTTTGAGGACTTGCAGTGGCTTGACAATGAAACCCAAGAATTTCTCGATCTTCTCAGTGACAGCGTTGCCACCGCACGTATCCTCTTATTGGTGAATTACCGGCCTGAGTACCAAGATCACTGGGGGGTGCGGACTTACTACACGCGAGTGCGACTTGATCCTTTGGGGCAACAAGATGCAGAAGAGTTGCTGGTGACGTTACTGGGAAACGGTACCGACCTGGCCCCGATCAAGAATTTTTTGCTGGAAAAAGCCGAGGGGAACCCACTGTTTATTGAAGAAATCGTCCGATCCTTAGTTGATCAAGGGATTCTCGTGCGCAATAGTGCCGGCAAAGCGCCGTTTCCGGTTCCATTGCTGACCAAACCGTTGGCCGAGATTCAATTGCCGTTGACCGTGCAAGGGATTCTCGCCGCGCGCATTGACCGCTTAGGTGCAGGAGAAAAGGGATTACTCCAGACTCTGGCCGTCATTGGTAAATACTTTCCGTTGAGTCTTGTCCGCAGAGTTACAAGCACACCCGAAGAAGAGCTGCTCACGCTCCTCTCGCGTCTCCAAGCTGGGGAATTCATCTATGAACAAGTGGCGTTCCCGGAATCGGCATATACGTTTAAGCACGCCCTGACACAGGATGTTGCTTACAATTCGGTGTTGATCGAACAGCGTAAGGTCCTTCATGAACGGACTGCTCAGGCCATTGAGGAAGATTGTTGTTGCGAAAACTCTCAACAAACATTGGAAGAGCAATGTAGTGAGTTAGCGTATCACTACAGCCGCAGTGGCAATGTCGAAAAAGCGGTGGAGTACCTCCAACGTGCAGGCGAGCAAGCAATGCAACGTTCTGCCCGCAGTGAAGCCAGCAATCACTTTGCGCAGGCGTTAGAGTTGTTGCGGACACTACCGAGCTCTCCGACGCGAATCAACCAGGAGTTGCAACTGTTGATCGTGCGTGGTGGCGCACTCAGCGGGAGCAAGGGGTACAGGGATTCTGAAGTTGAACAGGTGTATGCGCAGATTCGGGAGTTGCTGCCACAGGCGGAAGAAACTCCACACCTCATTCCTGTGCTCATGGGATTATGGCGGTTTACCAGTATCCGGGGAGAGTATCAGACCTCGCACGCGATCGCCGCGCGATTACGGCGATTAACTCAAGGACTCCAAGAGGCGAAGGTCCTCCTACCGGCACACTTTGCGTTAGGATATTCGGCGTTTCGCCTCGGCCAATTCAGTGAGGCGCGTGAGCATCTTGAGGAAGCAGTGGCCCTGCACAAAGGGCAACAACAACCGGGTCACTTCGAGAGTCTC
>JAYVFX010000122.1:0-6843 GCA_043772795.1 Deltaproteobacteria bacterium | reverse complement strand
GCCACGACAAAATTGAGTCAATTGCGACAGCAGTTGTGGGGCGATCCCTCTCCTATTCTCCAAGCGCAGATTCTTGCTATAGAGGGGTCACCCTCGTTTGCGATTCTTAACACCGTCGTGCAACACCATATTGACTTCATTGTTATGGCGACCCACGGACGGACAGGAGTCCGCCGCTTCGTGTTGGGGAGTGTCACCGAGAACGTGATTCGCAATGTCCCGTGCCCGGTGTTGGCCGTGCCAAGCAAAGGTACGTAAGGACGGGAAAAGGGTAAGGGGGAATAAGCGAGACGCATGGCTTGCTGTGCACCTGTTCCCCTCTTCGCCTTTTACCCTTTTCCCCCCGGTTCCTCCCCCCAGTCACGATTCGTGTAGTCTCTTACCGCTCGTGCGCCGTATCCTTAAGCGCACGCATAATATCCTCACGGGCAATCACTCCGACAACTTTGCGGTCAGCGGTCATGACCGGAAAGCTCCGCGCCTTTAATGACACCATCAGTTGTAAGGTGCGCGTCAGCGGCGCTGCAGGTTCAACGTGCACGACGGCCTCGGTCATCACATCCTCAACTGTACGCCCCATCAGTTCGTCATAGTGTGGCAGCATTTGTTTAGTCGTAAAGGCGAACGTCTTAAGAAAATCGAATTTGGTGACTACTCCCACCATCTCTGTGTCTTCCATCACGGGAAAAGCATTGAAGTCGTGTTTGGTAAACAAGCCTTCCAGGTCTCGTAGCGTCGTGTGACGACTGACTGTCTTCACTACGCGTGTCATGTACTGGCCCACCGTGCACTCAAGAAAACGATACATACCCGAACCTCCTACTCCACTTCGTGGATGCGTTTTGTTGGGTTCTGTCAGCAAGGCAGGTGCCAGCTGCGGTGTGGATTGCCACTCAGGCGTTTCGCAGGTCTCGGAATGAGGCGATTCCTATTCTCATTTTTGGGAATCATACTCGGTACAACAGTTGCTTCGGTATGCAACTGTTGTAGAACAGCTAAAAATGTATGTCCCTGTGCCAGGAGCGTCTATGAGCGACCCTCTCAGTGTTGATGCGTTACTCCCCGCGGACATCGCTAAGCAAGCGGAGGACGTTGGCGTACGAAAATGTCGTTTGCCGGTTTGGCCCCTGTTCACATTAGCCATCTTGGCTGGAGCATTCATTGCGCTCGGGGCTATCTTCTCCACAACCGTAAGTGCAGGAACCAGTGGTGTGGTACCCTTTGGCATCGCCCGGCTCCTTGCCGGTCTGGCATTTTGCCTTGGCCTTATCTTGGTGATCGTCGGTGGGGCGGAACTGTTCACTGGTAATGCGCTCATGAGTATGGCCTGGGCGAGTGGCGCGGTCTCGACGCGGCAACTACTGCGGAACTGGACAATCGTGTATCTCGGTAACCTGCTCGGAGCGTTAGGGACGGCGGTCTTGCTCTACTGCTCTCAACAGTACACCTTCGGCGGTGGAGTGGTCGGGCTCACCGCGTTGGAGATTGCGCGGGTCAAAACGAGCTTAGGATTTGCACAAGCCGTCGCTCTGGGTGTTTTATGCAATGGCTTAGTGTGCCTGGCCGTGTGGCTGTGTCTCGGCGCCCGGAGCACAACGGATAAAATTCTTGCGATTCTGTTTCCGATCAGTGCATTTGTAACCGCAGGTTTTGAACACAGCATCGCCAATATGTACTTCATCCCAGTTGGCTTACTAATCAAAAGTGACGCTGCCTTCCTTACAGTGATTGGTAAGAATGCGGCCGACTACTCAACGTTGACGTGGGCGAACTTCGTGTTCGTGAACTTGCTGCCAGTCACCCTAGGCAATGTCATCGGCGGGGTAATGCTCGTTAGTTTGGTTTACTGGTCGGTCTACCTAAAGCCAGGGGTACGCACGATGCCGAACTCGACTCAGAGCGCAGATATCCAGCCACCTCAGTTCGACCCTAGCAAACGTCACTGAGCCTCGTCACGCAAAATTCGTACGCGCCTATTTCACTTGGATCGACTCAACGTAGTACACGAGTGCCAAAATGCGTCCCAAGACAGTATGCTCATCGAGTGGGGCTCCACCCTCTTGCATCAGGAAATGGGCGCCCCAGATCGGCATCGCCCGCAAGCCGTGCGCCGTCACCTCCTCGCGGCCATCGATCGTGCGATACACGCGCCAGAAGGGAAACTGCCCCTTATTTTTGTGGCTGAGCTGCGTTAGATCCGCGGGCGGTTTCTTCCACAAGTCTGACGTCGGCCCATTCCCTTTGCCGTCGGCACCATGGCACGACTTGCAATACTGTTGGTATTCCAGTTTCCCACTCGTCAATACAACTTGTTCTTGCGCAATAACCTGAACGGGATTGGTCAGCCCCAGGGCCATCCATGTACATATCCCGCTTGCGATCGTTTTACTCCAGGACGTTGTTCCTATCATGGTTTCCTCCTATGTCGATCCATCCCTATCACGAACAGACGAGTTACATGCATCTAATTCTCTGGTGGCAAGGTGCGCAGGTAGCCAATGACGAGTCGCACTTGCTCTGCGGTGAGTTCACCAGCAAAATGCGGCATTGGCATACGATTCAGTGTCAACATGCGACGGATTCCCTTGCGGAGCCGTTCATCGTTGCGCGTGCGGAAGAACTCGTGGTCGAGTGCGGGTGGTGGTTCCCAGGTATCCCCTTGACCAAGTATATCAAGAATCTCGCGACTCGCCGGGCGCCCTTTGTTGCCGTGACACCCGACACAATAGCGGTCGTAGAGTTCATACCCTGGTGTGAACAGACGTATAAACGCAATCACGGCCTTGCGGTCGTCGGCGCTGAGCACATCAGCGCTACCGGGCATGGTCCCCTTCCCCTCGGAAATAGTGTGGAAGAGAGCCTCGTCAGTTACTTGTTGCTGAAAGGGCGCTGCCACGAAATCTCGTGGTGGAACCGGCAACGTGGTCGCGAGCGGCCCGTCCCCATGACCATACACCCCATGGCAGGACAGACAGAGTGAGTCATAGACCCTCTCTCCGCTGTCAATCTCGCGCCAGGGCAAGCTTGGTAAGCGTCGTAGATGCTGCGCGAGCTGCTCAATGTCTCCTTCGTCTGGAAGCGCTTTGGTAGACAGCACGGAGACTGACATCGCTCTGCCGTGGAGAATCCGATTGACCCAGGCAGGCTCTGTTTCGTCGGTAAAGAGACCGGTCTGTCGCAGATTCCGGGGGCGGATCCCCAATGCTGGTCCAACGGCGCCATCGCCGCGTGCACTCGTACCATGACAACCGGCACAGTGTCGAAGGAAGAGGACTTCGCCCTGCGTAAGTTTGTGAGTAGCTAGGGTGACGGCTTTCACACTTTGATCAGGTGGGAAATGACCAGTCGGCCCGCCAGCCGGTTCCGATGGTAGTGGTTTCCGCACACAAGCACTGCTAACGAGAAAGATGACCAACAATATTTGCCACCCACTCCCTCCCATACGCCTCGTTACTGTTGTCACAATGTGAATTGTACGACTCATCAGTAGAGCTCCCCTTACTTCGCTTGAATCGATTGCAAGTAGTGCACCAATGCAAGAATGCGCCCACGGACACTTGTTTTGTGTTCATCGCTTGCCGTGGGCTCGAAACGAAAGCGTTCTCCCCAGATGGGCATCTCTCGTGTCCCATGACCAGGAATGACGTGTTCGTCGCGACCAAGAATCCTCTCGTAGGTCCGCCAGAAGAGAAATACCCCACCATGGTGTTTCGCCACTTGCGTCAGGTCTGCGGGCTTCACATTCAGTGCTGGTGCCGCCGGTCCGTTGCCCGTTGCTTCAACCCCATGACAGGCAGCACATGAGCGCAGAAACTCTCGCTTCCCAGTATCGATGACATCTTGTTCCTGTGCACCGACCTTACTCACCATAAGCAACAACAACCCGCACAGAGTGCAAACAACATATGGCAGCAATTTCACGGCGAACCTCCTCTCCTCTACGTCCCCGGAACGTACCTGCGACTCTTGACGTGACGCAAAGGCGGTGCCAACGAGATGTGGGCGCACGGCATCAGTTTTGCTGATACAAGCATGGATAACCTCGCGATTCTGTTGAAACGGTCCCAGTTTGCGTGCCCCAGAAGGCGAGAGGAATAGCCGATGTTCTCATTTGTAAGAAAACCACTGCGGGAAATTCCCAATAATAAGAATCGCCCTGACCGATTGGTGAAGATCGGGATAGCGATGTTTGCCGCGATGATGGTCAGTTGCGCGAGGCCTGCTGCCGTGTTCCCAGTACGGGGAGAAGTGATACCGCAAGTAATGGAGTACCCTGTAGCCACACCCTCCTCTGGGTCGACGCCGCAGCGATTGAGCCGTGGGCAGGTCTTGTATCTGCGCCATTGCGCGGATTGTCACGGATGGGAAGGGAGCGGAGAAGGTCTCCTTGCAGCGATCCTTACGACGAAGCCCCCAGGCTTGCGCCAGCAGCTCGGGGTCTTTGCCCACAATAGCAATGCCCAGATCGTGAGCCGCATCCTCTATGGGACTCCGTTCAGAACCGTGCAGACTGGAACGCCGCTGTACACCGATACGGAAGTGACTGCGCTGGTGACGTATCTGCAGCAGTTGCCAAACAAACGAGGGGAGGACGTGGAACGTGGCAAAGGCGTGTATGATTCGCTGTGCGCAGCCTGCCACGGTCTCTATGGCCGCGGTGATGGGTTGGGGACACGCGCCATGCCGATTCGAGCACCCGATCTCACGGACCAGGTCTATCAGCAGCAGAGCGGTGATGATGCGTTCATACACAGCATTACCAATGGGAAAGGCGCGATGCCCGGTGCGGGCGATGTCCTCACCGCCCATGAGATTCGCTCGGTGATCTCGTTCGTACGCGTCCTGTCACCAGGATACGAACTCTACAGTCGTTTCTGCGCCCATTGTCATGGGGTCGATGGAACATCTGTCGCCGCCCCGCCAGTCCCAGCAACCACTCACCCATCACCCAAGATGCCGCCACGGCTCGACGAGTCCTACTTCCATACCCATACTCTCGATCAGATCAGCACGGCGATTCAGCATATGCGCCGACAACCACGCCCGGCGATGCCGCATCTCGCGCGTCAGCTCAGGGCAGATGAGGCAGATAAGATTGTTGGCTATCTGCGGACCCTTATTGCTGCCCCATAATAGGAGGAACTATAACTATGGCAGCTTCTGCTTCGACCTCCGGCGCCGCCCGGACCCCGGTATTTCCTGACCTCCTTGCCGCGCTGGCACACCCCGCGTGTTATCCACATCACCCAGTAAGCGTCGAGGTCCTGCAAACGCACATCTCTGCCGTCTTCTTGGCCGGTGACGAAGTCTATAAACTCAAGAAGCCGGTGCATTTTTCGTTTCTTGATTACTCGACACTCGACTTGCGTCGCCATTACTGTGAGGAAGAAATCCGGCTGAATCATCGCCTCGCACCGACCGTGTATCTCGGTGTTGTGCCCGTACTACAGACGATTAACGGATACCGGGTACGCGAGGCAGTCAACATGCATGACGCGACAGTTGTAGACTATCTCGTGCGCATGCGTCGCCTTCCCTCGGAGCGTACCCTTGATGCGCTAATCACTCATGGACAGGTCACCAAGTTCGGCATGCATACACTGGCAAAACGACTGGTCCACTTTCACAATACCGCGGCAACCAGCGGTGCAGCAGAGTACGGTGCACCGGCAGTCATTTGGCAGGCCTTGGCCGACAACTTCGCCGCAACCGCACCCTTTGTCGGTCAGACCATTAGTGAGCCGCAATACCGGACCATCCAGGAATTTAGTCAACAGTTCTTCGCTGATCACCAGGAGTTATTCAAAGCACGAGTGGCGCAGGATCGGGTACGCGAAGGACACGGGGATCTGCGGTGCGATCATGTCTACTTCCTCGACGAAGGGATAGCGATCATCGATTGCATCGAGTTTAGTCCACGCTTACGCACGTGTGATGTGGCCTCAGAACTGGCGTTTCTGGCGATGGATCTCGAACTCCGTGGCGCAGTCGGTTGGGCCGGTGAGTTGGTCCATACCTACGCCACTCTGGCAGAAGATGGCGGGCTGTTTACGCTTCTGCCCTTCTATCAATGCTACCGGGCGTATGTGCGCGGGAAGGTAGAGAGCATTAAGAGCATAGAACCAGAAATCCCAGCGGCTGAACAGGAACGCGCACGCCAACAGGCCCAGCGCTCGTTTCGCTTGTCCTATCGGTATGCACGAGGACCAATGGCTCCAGCGTTGATTGTCGTGTGTGGTCAGATTGGCACTGGCAAATCGACGGTTGCGCACCGTCTGAGCGAGCACACAGGCTTCGCGGTGCTGAATTCGGATGTCATCCGCAAGCGGCTCGCCGGGCTCTTACCCACTGCCCGCGTCGCAGCCGAGTACCAGGCCGGTCTGTACCAGCCAGCATTCACCCGCCAGACCTATGACGCGTTACATAGTAGGGCTGAAGAGGAATTGCGTAGCGGACGGGGAGTGATCCTCGATGCGACCTACAAACATCCAGCAGACCGTCGCACCGTGGTCGAGCTCAGTGCCCGTTGCCAGGTGCCAGTGTTATTTGTCGAATGCCACGCACGTGCGACGACCGTTGAGCAACGTCTGCGAGAGCGCCAGGAGCGCGGCGACAACGCCTCAGATGCAACGTGGGCACTGGCACGGCGGGAACGCGAGGACTTTCCACCATTCACTGATCTGCCACAGCGGTGTCACGTCAGAGTAGACACTGAGGATCATGTTGACGCAGGAGTCACACAGGTTGAAGAATCCTTAGCGAGTGCACGCGCGTTCACGAATGCAGGTCCAGCGGGAGGAAACAGACATATGTCGACTGTGCTTTCTGATGCCGAATGACAAG
>JAYVFX010000121.1:0-3963 GCA_043772795.1 Deltaproteobacteria bacterium | reverse complement strand
CAACTACGCCGGATAAATCCGGCTTCTTAACCCCATTCATGGGCATTGTCTTGTAGCCCGGTGATTTATCACCGGGTATACTATCCGCATCCCCCCCTTCCCTCACATCTTGACAACCCGCGCACTATTCTGGAGTTTGAGGACTATTGGGGGCTAGGTTTAATCTTCTGCTATCGTCCAAGGGAGGGGGAACGACAAGATGGCATCACGCAACCGGGTGTTCATCAGTTACAGTCACAACGCCGAGGATCAGGAAATTCTCAAAGAGTTTCGCGTGCATCTCAAACCGTGGGAGAGGACAACGATACTCGATGTTTGGAGTGATCAGCAAATCACACCGAGTCAGGACTGGCATCAAGAAATTCACGATGCATTGGAATCGACGGCCGTAGCTATACTCTTCATCTCTCCAGAGTTTCTGGCGTCGGATTATATTTACGCCCATGAATTGCCCTATCTGCTCCGTGCCTGTTAAGAAGGCCATGTCAAACTGGTCTGTCTCTATCTGCGGAATTCCACAGTCGATGAGAATCTCACCAAATATCAAGGGTTCAATGATCCGAAAGTTGTCGTTGCTTCTCTTGATAAAAACCAGCGCGATGCTTTGTACGCTCAAGCCGCATCTCAACTAAAAGAACTCGTCGCTCCACCCTCACCTCCCCGTGCGCTCACTGGTAACCGCTTTGAACTCACCGTTCGATTCAAGCGTAACGGCAATCAACTCACGCGCATCTATTTGCATCATTACGGTCGCCTCACCGAGCACCGCTCTCCCTGGCAAGAAACAACCTCAGCCTTCGACACGCTATTTGGCTCGCAGGAGCAGTGCGACAAAGTTTTGCGCATACTGTTCGATGCGAAAGAAGATCTTGCCCGTCCCATTCGCCATCCAGTGCGGGTTCGGCTACATACCACTGACCCAGAGTTGGCCAACTTGCCCTGGGCTCAGACTGCGTGGGAAGGGAACACCCTGTGCGATCACGGCTGGACCTTTGAGTTGATTAACGATAAAGCGCGGGAACACTTTCAAGATACGACACAAGGCCTTCCTGACATTACTCTGAAAGCGCCGTGTCCAGTGCTGATGATTGCTCCCAGCTCTGCACCTGATACGGAAGTCCATTATCGTGCGATAGAAGAACGTCTCAAGCATGCGTGGCCATCGTATCACGAGCCTCCGCAGTGGGCACACAATTGGCAAGAAGTGGAAGAGGCACGGAGGAAACGCAGACCGCGTATTGTCTACTATTACGGCCCAGCAGAAAGCGATGAAAAAACTCTCACTCTACAGTTCGACGGCCCACAGGGCATTGATCGACGCCCGGTAACTGCGCTCGCTGACTTGTGGCAAGCCGAGCCACCACAGATTGTCTTCTGCAATCTTGTGGGCGCGCCGGTTTCGCCGGGGACTGCGCTGTCTGGACTAAATGTGCCCCTCGCTATTACCCAGAACGGTGTCGATCCATCCGAAGCGCGTCGAGCCGCCCTGGAATGGCTACACGCACTATTGGAAGGTGAGGCAGAAACTGATCCGGTGTGGGCGCTACACCAGTATGGGCTTAGCAAGGCGGTCGCATGGGGAGCCTATGGCACATGGCGTACCCGTACCATAACCGAACCCACGAAAGACACCCTTGCACGCTTGTTACTGGATCGCAAACAGCAACGCGCGCTTGGCCATGATGCCGTACGCGAACTGGTGCGTGACGGCGAACGGCGCGTGTGCAGCGTCCTTGCCTATGGTACCGAGGGCAATTTAGCCGCACTATTCGCCGAGCAACTGTACGAACACCTGCGCCGCAATGTTAAAGAAGTCGCCCAAGTGCACAGGGTACCGCTGCGCTTACCTATGGCCCCATCTTTCGATGCCGCGAAGCTCGAATTCGAAGTACGACGGCAGTTAGGAGTCAGCGATCGTGAATCACTCGGCCCAGCGCTCGATAAACGCGCCCCGCGTGGACCAGGCCGGGCGCGGCCTGTGCTCCTCTTGGACTGGGGGGTGCGCGGTACCACTCAGCAAAACCCTCCGATCGACACCTGGCTCGAAGCATGGCTCCTCTTTTCCCGCAAACAACTCTGTACCGATTGCCCTAAGGAGTTGCGTATTTTATCTTGCCTGTCCTTGGAACTCGCGCAGGAGCACCACTCCACGCTAAAACAGATAGTAAAGAATCTGCGCGCTGACTCCCGCTTTCGTGATCGAGCGTTTAAGATAGACTTGCTACCGCCACTCGATACCATCGAGGCCAATGATCTCGCCGATTTTTTGGACGGTCCAGAGAATTCGACATGCCCGGATGATTTGCTCGCTGAACTGCCTGAGCTGATTGTGGAAAGAACCGGCGGCCGGTTCGACGAAACTGTCCAACTTCTGGAGCAAGCTGAATGCACCAGTTGGTACGCGTTGCGTGACGAACTGGCTGCACGGTCCGGCTAGACCCGCCTTGATAGAATCGCCAAAGATGACTTGCTATGAGCAACGACACATTTCACTTAGTACGCCACACCAACACTCCAGAGGCGCATGATGCCACTGCAGCCCGGCAACACCTGCAAGCGCGAACATTGCCCAAAGCGCTGCACGACTTGAAAGAATCGGCCAGGTTTTTTCAACTAGACCCACCGCTACAAACCGCTATCAACATGGCGCTCGCAGTAGGAGCACCGTTACTGCTGACCGGTGAGCCAGGCACAGGAAAGACTCAAGTCGCTTGGTACCTGGGCTGGTATTTTGCCATCCCAGTGTTTTCCTATCAGGTACGCTCCACAGCAACGGCTGATGACATGAAGTACGACTTCGATGCCGTAGCGTATCTGCGTAGCGCCCAGGATAAGAACGCACCCGAACAATCCCGACAAACCTTTTTGCGCAAGAAAGCCTTGTGGCAAGCTTATGAGTGGGAGACTCCGTCGGTCCTGTTGATCGACGAAATCGACAAAGCCCCGCGCGATTTTCCTAACGACTTGCTGCTCGAACTGGCCAATCATCGCTTTCAGCATCCGTTTCTTGATGATGTCATTACGCCCAAATCTAGTGCGCCGCCCATCGTTGTTATTACCAGCAATGTCGAACGTCGCTTGCCGGATGCGTTTTTGCGCCGCTGCATTTTTCATCATATCGAGCTGACAGCACAGTTGGTGCGGAATGTCGTACAGGCGCGGACCGGTGACTTTCCCCACCTCGACGAAGCCGCACGCGAGGAAGCACTTGCTCGCTTTTGGGAGATTCGTCGCAACGACCAAATCCAGAAACTACCATCAACAGCGGAGGTCTTAGTGTGGTTGGCGATCCTCAGCGCTCAAGGTGTGACGGCTGTGCAGCTCAAAGGCGCGAGCTTGCCAGAATTGCCAGGACTGACGGCGTTGTTAAAGGATAAGGATGATATTGAGAGGTTGAGGCGGTAAGCGTCAATGGCGCGTGGTACGCGCCCTACAGTGTTGCCGCTAATGAACTTACGAGACACGGTACTATCTGGCGACCCCCTCTCCCTCACCCTCTCCCACGAGGGGAGAGGGAATTGGTCGGGGTCTTGTTCTTATCCTCTCTCCCCGGGCGGGAGAGAGCTAGAGAGAGGGGGAGTGAAAAAACACCCCTTACCTTTGTATTAAAGGCTCTCTATGAACCACCCCCACCAATTCCCCGGCCTCAACAACTTCCTTTCCGCGCTCCGTTTCGCGGGTGTGCCCATCGGTCCGCACGAGCTGGTCTGGCTGCAGCATGCCTTCAAACTCGAACCGTCACTCGACCGCCAAGGGTTGCAAGACCTGCTCGCCTGCACCCTCATTAAACACGATGCGCATCGCGAGGTCTTTGAGTCGCTCTTTACGGACTGGTGTCCAGTAGAAGACACCGTAATTGCAGAACCGTCAGACGGAAAGAAGACACAAGAAAGCGATGAGGCAATCGACACATCCGTAAGTTTCACCGAGGCTCTTCGCCGCAGAACTCCTCAGAATGACAAC
>JAYVFX010000120.1:0-7612 GCA_043772795.1 Deltaproteobacteria bacterium | reverse complement strand
CCCAGGTGGGGGGCCAGGACGCCCGAACCCCACTCGAGGCTGGACAGCGTTAGGCATTAAGTGCGGGGCTTGCTGCGAGGTCGCGCTATCAAGGAGATGGAGCTGGAGAAGTGCAACTTCTCCTCCACCAAGTGACAGTTTCACCTCGGCTGCTGCCACTTGCAAGAGCTGATACTGACCGATGCTGTCCCCCTGTTTCACTCGCACAACTTTATTCCCTTGCGAAGTATCTGAGAGAAACGCCTCTGCCCGGGAACGCGTCAGGACAACGCCAACCAGTTTTAAGTGCGACGGCGGATCAATTTTTTTTGGTCCGTCATCTACTACAGGTGGGGCGGGTGTTTCTCCCCGCTCAGGAGAGAAAAGGTCGTTTTGCGCAATAGTCGTTACGAACGCATCTTTGGCTTCCGGCGTAAGGCTAGGATGAGGTTCGCCGACTACCGGCACTGGCTCAGGCGCCACTTTTCCGGACAAAGTTGGGAGGGGCCGCCGCCACGTAGAAACAATCTTCCCGACGAACGCGAGAATGACCGCGACTAACACGATGTGCAAAAGGGTACGAATGCGCATGGGTGCCTCCCTATCCTATGACGGGTGTCCTCCTTGCATAATGCCACTCACCTCAAGGGTCACAGTCAGCGGGTTGGGTTTCGTCACCACCCCGGGTTGCTGAAATGCATTCCGGACGTTGTACGCCCCTCTCACTTCCAGTGAAGAAACTGCAAGCCGCCAGTCACCATATTCAACGGCAGCCACAAATCGCCCCAATTCTGGCAACCCGCCGCGCAGGGTCATCTGGACAGTGGTCTTGCGAAACTCGCCCGCAGGTTCATCTCGCAGAGCCACTTTCGTCAGCACATCAAGGCTATTGGTCTTCGCCAGGTCATCTAACTTATCCTGTAGCTGCGACGCGGCTAACGCAGGGGTTCCCCCAGGGATGAGATGTTGTCGAATATCTTGCACACGCTGGCGTAACTGGTTCAGTTGTTGTTCAACTTGCGGGGCGCGGTCGCGTTGGCGTGCCATCTTCGCCACAATCCCGGCCTGCTGCTCGATTTCATTCTCTAATTCTTCCGTGTAGGCACGGTACGGTTTGACAATGCCATACTGGAGGATGACAAGGAGCAAAGCTGCCCCGGCAAACCCAAGTAACGTCCGCTCCCTGGAGTCCCGACTCAGCCAGAGGTGTTTTAGTTTTTGCATGATTCGACTTTAGCTCCCAGAGTAAAGGTTTCACCCTGTGGAGTTTTCGTGAACGGCGCTTTCGCCGTTACATCACGAAAGCACGGTGAGTTCTCAAGTTCGGCCAGAAGATCAGCCGCAGACTGAGACCCGAGCCCACTCATCTCGACATCCCCGTCTCTGTAACGGAGATGGTTCAAGTAATATTCCTTCGGCAGGATCTCCGAAAGACTTTTTATCACCGGCACCACTTTTTGTCGTTCCGCGTCCTCGAGCAGTTGCAACTGCTTTTGCAGCTGCGCAATCTCTTTTTGTTTGGTTTGGACCTCCCGCACAGGGGTCTCCAACACCGCCCGTTGACGTGCGAGATCTCTGACCACACGATACTGCTGAAAACCGGAGGTAGCAGCCCACACAATACCAAGCACGCCAATTGTTCCCACTAAGGCCAACGTGAGCGGAGAAAATCGCTTCTCCTGTCGGGCTCGTCGCTCTTTTGGGAGTAAATTGATCCCTCCATTTCCTTCACCGACGGATTGCAACGCCGCTCCCAGAGCCGGAAGTGCCTCTGGTGGAAGAACTTCGCCATTGGTTAATGCAAACTGCGTTCTCGTGAGCGCTTGCAGATCACGGTCAGCACCAACAGAGAGGGGTAAGAGAGATGTTGTCGCACACAAAAAGAGCGATGTTTCCGTCGGAGACACTCCAGGAAAATTTCGCGTGACCACCTGAGATACGAGTTCGTCAAGTTCCTCTTTCCCAATCTCTGCCGCTATCGGGATGACTTGACTCGCCACCAACCGTGTCCCAGCGATACTATTCATCTCTACCCACCCCTCCTCAGGAACAAGCAGGAGACGGGGGTCCTCAGAAAGTGCTCCACAAAAGGCCAACGTACTTGCCAAGGCCGAACAACTCAGCGTCACCATCTGCGGGCGTAACCGCGCTTGCAGAAGAATGCCAACATACTCTTCAACTTCTCGACGCGAAAACCCAAAAACCGTTACCTCGATGCGCTTCTTCTCCTGGCCTACCTCTGAGGTCAAGTAATCGTAATACAGGTCTTCCTTCGGAAAAGGCAGTAACTGATCAGCCTGATAACCAATAACCTCATGGATCACATCGCGGGCGCTTTCCGGAACGACGAGACGGCTGACATACGCCGTATGACGCGGCAAGGAAAGCACCACTTGGTCTGGAGTGGACTCAATATCCTGTAAAAAATTATTGAGCGCATGATCGAACTCATCCAGCCTCTCGCGGCCACTTTCCGGCAGCGGAACGGTGCGCGCATGGCGTAGCGACACGCGCATCACCCGTTTCCTCACGTGCACAAAACTCACATCGCGTATCCCGACCGCGATACCGATCCCATTCAGGAAATCGGCTTTTCTCAAGCGTTGGAGAGTTGCTGCAATATTCACGACGTTATTCCGTAAGGTCAGCGTTTATTCCAGCTCCGCCAGTCGCTCCGTCCGCCCCATAAGACACGATTTCGTAGGGGCCTTTATCTCCTGGACTCTTATAGATGTAGGGATGTTCCCAACCGTCTAAAGGGACGCCTTTTTTCAAATATGGGCCATCCCAACGATCGGCGCCCGCCGGACGTTCTACTAATGCTTGCAACCCCTCTTGAGAGTTCGGGTATCGACCCACATCTAAGCGAAAGGTATCAAGCGCAGTCCCAAGATTGGCAATCTGTGTTTTTGTGGTCGCAACCTGAGCTTTACCTACGTTTCCTATGAGATTCGGCAAAACGAGGGCAGCGAGTAAGCCAAGGATGACCATCACAACCAGTAATTCGATCAACGTGAATCCGGATTCCAAACTTTTGCTACGCATCGAATATATCCCTCCGTCAGAATAGAGATGCTTACACTGCCATTTGGTTAATACTAAAAATGCCGAGCAACATCGCAATTACCACGAAACCGACCGCTAGTCCCATAATCACAATGAGTGCAGGTTCTACCAGCGACACCAACGTCTTCAACTGGGTACTCGTCTCTTTGTCGTAATACTCCGCGACCCGCATCAGCATATCGTCCAGATGGCCGGTTTCTTCTCCCACATTCACCATTTGTAATGCAAGCGTGGGGAAAACGCCACTCCGCGTCAATGGTCCGCCAATGCCTTGGCCTTCTCTCACTCCGCTACGAACGTCTTTTAAGGCACGGCTAATCACTTGATTACCGACCACCGCTTCCACAATCTCGAGCGCCTGTAATAGCGGTACACCACTTTTCAACAATGTTCCTAAGGTACGCGCAAACCGCCCAACTTCTCGCTTGCGGATCAGGTTGCCGAGAACGATCATACGCAATTGCCACTGATCCCATGCCAGTCGCCCAGGCGGGGTACCAATATAGTGCCGCACTCCAAGCCAACTCCCAACCGCAAGCAACACCAGAACCCACCAGTACGCATGTAACCCATCGCCAATCGCCAAAACAACACGGGTGATCGTCGGCAGAGCCGGCCCAGCTTCTTTGAAGAGTCCGGCAAATTTGGGTAACACAAAAATAAACATGAAAACGATAGACAGACCGCCCACCAGCGTAAGAATCACTGGGTATGCAAGCGCAGACTTAATCTCGTCCTGCGTTTCCTGAGACCGCTCTAGATATTCAGCAAGCCGCTGCAGTACCGTGTCCAGAAATCCACCGACTTCTCCAGCCTTAACCATATTGACGTACAAAGTCGGAAAAATCTTCGGATATTCTGCTAACGATTCTGATAACGACTTGCCTTGTTGCACTGTGCGTAAGATTTGAGTGGTCGCTTGCTTCAGTTCTTCTTTCTCCGTCAGCCCGGCCAACACCGACAATGCCCGGTCGAGCGGCAATCCAGACGAGATCAACGTCGCCAATTCGCGGGTAAAAATTTGCAGATCTTTTTGCTTGACTCTTCCTCTCCATGACACCTGAGGGAGCGAGAGCTGGCGTGGTGTGGCCGCAGACTTTGCTGGCGCCTCACCCGGGGGTCGGATACGAAGAGGAAGGTAGCCTTGGTCGCGCAGGCGTGTCACTACCGCCCGTTCCTCACCCGCTTCCATTACGCCTTCCACCAGTTTCCCTTGGGGTGTGGTCGCTTGATAGTAGAATTGCGCCATGTCGTTGTCCTTATGAACCTTCTTCAGCCGTACCCGTAGGCTTTGCGCTTGTCAATGCTCGCCCTGCACCAACAGTGAGCACACACCGCGCCGTATCTCCACAGGGCTCCCAATCGTAGGGTCCCCTTGGAAAAGCACTAGGTGCGGCTCACTTTGCCATGTCGATCTTTGTAACGAGGAAGTACATGCGCTCCAAACGTCTCAAGTTGTTTTCTTAACTCTGCCCGTGGAAGTAAGCCTTGATCAAAAAGCCACGCAAACCATTCGGGATTAGCGGCTTCTACTAAGGCATCGATCCCGGCAGTGACTGCATCGACAGAGCCTGCGTACACATATTGCGATTGCCGCATCCGCTCCACGGTCCATTCCTGAGAAGGCAGACGTCTGACACTGGTCGGATATTCAAGCTCATCTTCAGGAAGACGAAAGGCCTCCCAAAAACCAAAATGTCCCCAAAAACGTTTGTAGCCAACGCCGACGACCCCTCGCTCTGCCAACCGGTCGGCGGCGCGAATAGAATCGGCAAAATAGATTTGCCGCAGGACACCGATGCGTTCGCCAACAGCAAGCCAGCGCCCAGCCCGACCCGCTTCTTCAGCGTAAATTTGGGCAATATGACGCACCTGTTTTGGTTGCGAGAGCAGAATCATCGGCGCAATATCTTCACGGGCACACCAACGGATTGTTTTCTCACTGGTCGAGAACGCTTGAAAAAGCGGAGGATGCGGCTTTTGATACGGCTTGGGCACAACGTAGAGTTCTTGCACACGACCTTCCGCATCGACTTCGCCAGGAGCACCATACTCACGTGTCCATTGATGGGCTGGCCAAGCCGTACCGGTATCGTAGGGGTACGGATATTGGTAGAACTCGCCACGGAAGCGGAAGGGTTTGTCCTCCCACGCCAGCTTGAGTATGCGATAGACTTCTTCAAAAGCACGACGGTTCGCATCATCCAAGGCCGCGGGATCATTTGTTGTAGTGGTCAATAACACTTTTTGTGCCATTTGATCGAGCCAGCGAGACTGATACCCGCGCGCTAAGCCGACAAAAGACCGCCCTTTCGTCAGTTGGTCGAGCCAAGCCGTGGTAATTGCCAGACGCAGGGGATCCCACCCCGGAAGCACATAGCCAATGGGACCGACGTGTATGCGCTTGGTATGCAGCGCCACATACAGAAGAAATTCGGGCGGCCCACCTACCTCGAAACCTTCGGAATGGAGATGGTGTTCAGGAAAGGCGATGGCATCAAAGCCTACCTCTTCCGCCAGTTGCGCAAGCTCAACGACTTCTTCAATCATCGCTTGCCAGCGGTCAGTCCGACTGGCCAACGGCCGGAGACGTTTGCGTTCTGCCAAAGAGCCGGGCAGCGTCGGGAGTAAAAAGAGAATAAATTTCATGTCACCACAGTTCGGGTCTTACAATAGCAGGATTGTACATGATTCTGTGGTGGCATCCCATCTTAGGCGGCTAATTCTTCAAGCACTGCCGCACAAAGGAGAGGAAAGAGAATTTCGTGATGTCCGGTCAAGTGGAATCCGCGTCCCCCCTGTTGAGTCGGTCGGATGACGACATTCACTGCTGGCCGATACTGGCGAATGAAATCAAGGTCGACCGTCGTGAAAGCGTTCACCTCATGCCCGAGATTGCGCGCTAAAGATAAGGCTTTCAGGAACACTTCAGGAATAATGACGGCTGACCCCAGGTTGATAAAGACCCCACCCTCAAGCTGGGCGACAACCGCAGTCAGCAAGTGAAAATCACGTAAACTACCCTCTCCTAATGCCGCACCGTCGACCTGGGGATGCATATGGATAATGTCGGTCCCCACTGCGACATGTACACAGGCCGGAATATCGAGCCAGGCACTTGCAGCGAGCACACTCAGATGTTCATAGGGCAGTTTTGCGACACGAATCTGCTCGCCTACCGCACGCCCAATCCCGACTCCATCACGAAGGACTCGAAGATGGATTGCCTCGTTGAGAAACTCCCCTGTCTCACGCGCCATACCAAAACTGCCGTCGCCAAGTGCCGCAGCAACATCCTCGGAAGTTGCCCCCTGATAGGCCAGCTCAAAGTCATGGATAATCCCAGCACCGTTCATTGCCACCGCAGAGACAACGCCGCGTTCAAGAAGATCAATGATGAGAGGGGACAGTCCAACCTTTAAGGCATGCGCGCCCATGCCCAGGACGACGGGTCGTCCAGCACGGACCGCGGTCACGATCCGCGTGACGATCTCCTGGAAATCTCCTGCAGCCAGCGCTGGTGGCAAGCTACGCAGAAACTCCTGGAGTGTTCCGCCCGTCCGCCACGGCTGCCCTAAGAGCGTGATCGCAACTTTACTGCGGCGCTGCGCAAGCGGATACGTCTTCACCTGCGAGAAATCAAGCGGCGGAAATTTCATTCTCTATTCCTCGTTGGCTCAAAGAGCAAAAAATCGACGAGTTCACAAATCGTGTGGCCAATGAGAATGTGGACTTCTTGAATACGGGGCGTATTTTGCGTCGCCGAGACGCAGAGTAAATGGTCGACCTTACCAACCATCGCTCCGCCACTGCCACCAGTAAGGCCAACCGTGCGAATACCGAGATCCCGGCAGACATCGAGCGCACGCAATACGTTCGGCGAATTTCCACTGGTCGATAACGCGATGGCAATATCCCCAGGTTTCCCAAGCGCCAGCACCTGCTTGGCAAAAAGGTCGACCACACCATAATCATTGGCAATGGAGGTCAGAGCCGACGTATCGGTTGTCAGTGCTATGGCAGGGAGTGGTGGCCGCTCCCTGACATAGCGATTGACGAATTCCGCCGCGATATGCTGCGCATCGGCTGCGCTTCCACCATTGCCAAACAAGAGAATTTTCCCCCCAGACTGAAGGGTCTGCACGACCTCTTCCGTCGCACGTTCCAGTGCCTCACCGGAGGTAGCAAGGAATTGCTGCTTAGCCGCAATACTGTCGGAAAAAATTGTCGCAATCATCTTTTTCATCGTGTGGATACGATCTTAGGGAGCCTGGGAAAAGCCGTCAAGGCAAGAGTCTCTTGACAACTGCATCCGTTCTCATTATAGTGCGCTGCACTGAGAAATTACCCCGGTCTTGATGGCGGAGGGGCCACACCCGTTCCCATCCCGAACACGGCCGTTAAGCCCTCCAGCGCCGATGGTACTACGGTGTATGCCGTGGGAGAGTAGGACGAGGCCGGGGTATCTCTCTCTTTTGGTAAGCGGGCGTAATTCAGTGGTAGAATGCCAGCTTCCCAAGCTGGACGTCGCCGGTTCAAGTCCGGTCGCCCGCTCTTTTCACAAAGG
>JAYVFX010000119.1:0-2220 GCA_043772795.1 Deltaproteobacteria bacterium | reverse complement strand
CGACAAAAAGCCGAAGTATCTGGGCTTGAGTCCGACCAATTTCCCACATTGGGATGTCCAAGGGCAGATGATTCCCCCGTGGGCCGTCTCAGCCGACGTGGTCAAAGCGCAAAAATTCCTCGATAAGCCGACTGAGCACATGTACAAGTCCGTGCGCAAACGTGGATATGACTCGGCTTCAACGCTAAAGGCAATGGATGCAGAAGGGATCGATATCGGCGTCGTCTATCGAACCTTTGCTCACATGGTGGTGTCGATCGATACCCTCAAACCCGCCTATGCCACAGCGTATTGCGCAGCCTTTAACGATTGGTTGGCTGATTATTGCAACGCCAATCCCAAGCGCCTCAAACCAGCAGCGATTATTTCGCTGCATGACCCCGAGTTAGCTGCAGCAGAGGCTCGTCGCGCGGTCGAAAAGAAAGGCCATGTCGGCGTAATTCTCATGCCGATGCCGGTCAAAGATCGTTACGTTCATTCACCAGAATGCGACGTGCTGTGGAAAGAGATCTCCCGACTCAATGTGCCAATCGCATTTCACGGCACCAGCGGTGGTGCGTCGAAGGATTATGTAAGCAATCGTTTTCGCGGCAAACCGAACTTCCGCACTCAGAATCACGCAGCGGCTTTCCCGCTTGAACTCATGCTTGCCATGAGTGGCATGATCGTTGGCGGTGTGCTCCAACGTTTCCCGAAGTTACGTGTCGGTTTCCTTGAAGGGAATTGTGGCTGGTTACCGTGGTGGATTAATCGTTTGGATGACCAATGGAAAAAATACGGCGGTGGTGAGCAGATCAAGCTTGACATAAAACCGAGCGAGTTGTTCCGCCGTCAATGTTTTATTGGCACGGATGTCGATGAAGATCTGTTGAAGGTTGTTGTTAATGAGGTCGGTGACGACAACATCGTCATGTCGGTTGATTATCCGCATGCGGATGGCCCCTTCCCCAATGGCCTCAAGACTTTCTTGGAACTACCAGGCGTAAGCAAAAAGTCCAAGCGCAAGATCATGTGGGAAAACTGCTTGAAGTTGTACGGATTTGAGGAGAAGCAGTTACTGGCAGCGGCGTAGTCAGCTCTGCCGCTTGTGAGATGGTTATAGAGGGCGCACTGTGATGCGCCCTTTTTTCGTTGTGCATGACTGCATCCTCACGACGCCATTCTTTGTCTCCACGGAGAGGAGAATATGCACCTCATTCACGCCGTTGCACTGGGCCTTGCACGCATCGCCGTGTACCAACGGTTGAGATGCAACCAGGCTGGATCTAACGTGAACCCGGAGATAGCAGCAAAGTCGATCCCTGTGAGAAGCGTAATATCCGCGAGTGAGAACGCTCCTGCAACCCACTCATGGTCACGTAACTGGGAGTCGAAGAGGGTCAGTCGTTCCCGTAACCCCTGAGCCGCTTCTTCGACGACCTGAGGATTCTGCACAATCCGTGAGGCAAAGAACTGACTGGAGTGTAAGAACCGCCGCGTCGCCTGCAACACAATGCCCAGCTCACAGCGGCGCTCCCAGGCGCGGATCAGTGCGCGGCTAAGAGGTGTCGTCCCCAGAAGTGGCGGTTGCGGATGTTGCTCCTCAAGATACTCGATAATTGCTAGGGATTCGGGAATCACCGCGCCATCGTCGAGTTCCAAGATCGGCACCGCACCAAACGGATTATGGTGCAGAAACTCTGGCGACCGCTGCTCCCCTGCTAGTAGATTCACTGGTTGTAATGGAACAATGAGGCCTTTCTCCGCGAGGTAGATACGGACTTTGCGGCAGTTGGGTGATTGTGGGAAGTCATAGAGTTTCAGGAAAGCAACGCTCCCTGGCTGGGCCATAGATCATCCTCCTTTTCGCCTGCGCCCGTCTAGGGCAGAGGAACGGACTTGGTTTCTTCTGCCATAGCTGGTGTTGGGTCGCCCTTCAACCCAGACAGACCACTGGGCGGAACGAATCGGTAGTGTACCAATGTCATGTGGTTTGATTTAGTGAACTGATGGCGCGCAAACTCATCGCCTTTCTCCGCCTCTCTCGACCGTTGTTCCTTTTCGGCGGAGTCTTGCTCTATGCCCTCGGCGCGTTGATTGCGCGGTATCAAGGCTCTGCCATAGACTGGGGCGTGTATTGGAGCGGTCAGCTCTCCATCACCGCGCTGCAGTTGATGACGCACTATCTCAACGAATATTGGGACGTGGAAGCGGATCGCCTCAACCACAACCGCACGCTGT
>JAYVFX010000118.1:0-5712 GCA_043772795.1 Deltaproteobacteria bacterium | reverse complement strand
CTTGCAAGCCAGTTCTGCTCATTGCCTCCCTACCGTAGCCAAATGCCGGGGATTCAACAATTTTGTCAATGACAAATGGCCAAGCAAACGTCCGACCTGCAGTCACCGTATACATATCGGGTTTACCTCCACCCACAGAACGCACCCCGTTTTGGAGTCCTGCCGGCCGCTCCTTGTCAACCGTCTCCTTGGAGAAGCCTTTGAAGAGACGTTGAGCCACACCTGGGGTAAAAGTTAGTACCGCCAAGATAACGAACGGGACGACAACCGGTCCGATCAGAAGATATTTACGCCAACGAATGATGGACAGTAAGAGACCCACGACTGCCAATGTCACATATCCCATCCGGCCGCCAGTCAACGATTGTGCGTAAAACGTGAGGATACAAACTATAACAATGAGTCGCGAGTAACTGTGCTTTGTCACGAGACTGCGAGCTGCCCACATAGCCCAGAAGGCCCCGGCCAGCATCATCGACAGATTCACCCTATGGAACCCCACCTCTTTAGACAGAATTTTGAGGCTCCGCCCGTCCAACTCTGCACCGCTTAGGGTCACGCCTGGCGGCATCCACCGGATCACCTGTAGGCCAATCAGGAAGTACACCGCCAAGGTACATGTTAAACCGAGCGTAAAACGCGAACGGCTCCGACAACCATCAAAAAGCAAAAAACCCAGCATAGGCCATTTGAGGGTGTTGATTACATACTCGCTCACTAGCGAAGCAGTTGACTCCTTAAGGGGATACGGGTCACTCAGCATTCGCCCAGTGCTTACGAGAACCACACACGTATAGAAGCCCAGCAACACTTGAACGTTTCGTGGCAAATCCGAAGAAAGCCGCTCGCGCCCGCGGCCTGATTGCCAAGCAAACAGGATGTTTATAAACAGGAGATTCCACGGATTCAGGCCTTGGATGCCAACGATGGTTTTCGGCATATCAGGGTGCTGAATAACAGCCACCAGCAGGATCAGCCCACACAGACCGACATACCAGTCCTTCCAGGCATAGATTCCGACGGCAAACACATACAGCCAGAGGAGTCCAAGTCGAAGCATGTGTTACTGTTCGCTGGGAACGTCGCTCGGAAACAGATGGCGAACAAACTCTCGCAGCACAAGGCCACAGAATAGTGTGTTCGTGACAAGGTAGCGCTTCCACAATCGCCGAGGTTCCTGCTTGACGCGGTAGAGCCATTCTAAACCCAGACGCTGCCATATTTCAGGCGCCCGCTCTACTTTCCCGGCGAGAACATCGAACGAGCCACCAACCCCATGACACACTGGCACCCCTAATCGCCCGCTCCATCGGGCTAGGAACTGCTCTTTCTTTGGAGATGTCATTGCAACAAACAAAATGTCAGGACGCGCAGTACTAATATCCTCAGCAATTTGCTCTTCCTCATCAGTCGAAAAATAGCCGTTCTGGCTGCCCACCACTTGTACCTGCGGATATTCCATGCCGATGCGTTGCACGACTTTCGCTAATACCTCATCAGTTGCCCCAAGACAGTATACCCGGTAGCGGTGCTCGATACCTCTTTTAAGCATACCAAGCATCAAATCGATTCCAGCTACTCGCTCTGGCAAATGGACCCCGAGGAGACGCGCTGCCCAGACTACAGCCATACCATCGGCCAGAATGATACCGGAGGATAGCACATCATCACGCAAGACGTGGTCACGTTGCATGTTGACAATCTTCGCTGCATTTACCACCCCAATATGCAGACGCGACCGAGAATGAATGACCTGATCTATAACATCTAGCGCTTGCTCTATCGTTAACGGATGTATCGGAACGCCGAGAATATTACGAGCAGGTACAGCGAGGGTGTGAGGCTTCATTGGGTCTCCCATTCGGCAATGCGCGACAGCGGCCAAGCGTACAGAAGCCAGCCCAGATGATACGGCCGGTCCTCGTAATCCACCGCACCAACGGGAAAGATACGGTCTAAACCGGGGGCCCGTAAGCGTGGGTGTAGACGACTCGCAATGGCTTGCAAGGTGCGTGTCATTTTCTTCGGCTCCTTGCGCGCCACCTTACGCCAAATCATGGTTACATCGTCATCAATGAGAGAGCCTCCACCAAGCTCCGGCGAACGAGCCAGCCACGCGAGTCCTTTCTCGATATACTGAGAAAAACTCTGTCCCGTGGCTTCTTCAACAGCAAAAAGGGCCATCGGTGCCATCGCGTCCTGGTGAACAGCGTAAACAGGATAGGGCTCGATTACATCTCCGGTACGACAGTCATAATGCCACCACCACTGCCCCTCTGGTCCTTGTTTGTGACAGAAGAGGTTAGCGCACTGCAGTGCGGCGTCTCGCGCTTTCTTGTCTCCTGTCAGTTTCACGTATCTGGACAATGCATGTACGGGATAGACCAGGTCAGCAAAGCATGCCACGTGCGACCGCATGCCATTACTTCCACCACCCAACACGTGTGGAAATACACCAGAGCGCGGCTCAAACGCAGCGAGCAATCGGGCAGCTAAAGCCTCTCGTACGCCCTCGTCAGAGGACTGTTCGTCGTAACAGAGTGCGGCTAACGCCCATGCAACTTCAACGGTGGGGTGGATTCTTTCTACGGGTTGGAGCTCAACCAAGCGCTTTCGAATAGGCCCAAGGTCGCTATAGCCAAGCGCACCTGCGGCCCAAAGCAAGAGCGCAACGTCACCAAGATTTTCACTTTTCCCAACGTCACGTACAAGACGATCGCACACGACAATTGGGTCTGCACCTGCCAAAGCCGTCGATACGAGATTGGGATCTTCAAGCGCTAACCCAATCAATGTAATAGCAGTGTAGCGTCGACTGATTCCTTCCGGTGTTATGCCTCCGGATGTGAGCCGTACACGAAAGAAAAACGTCTGCTCCTCAGGCTTATACATACGCGCGAGCGCTGGAACAGCAAGCGAACGCAATCGCCGCACGAGAGCCGTTGCGGGCGTAGCACGCGGGGTTGCGCACGCATTTGGATGCGAGCTTTCCGACATCATCATACCGCTCCTTCCCCCTTGAGAACTGCGGGAATTGTTTTCCATAGAATCTTGAAGTCTAGACTTAGCGACCAATGCTCAATGTAGTACAGATCCAAGCGCAACCACTCGGAAAAAGGTAGCTGACTCCTGCCTGAGATCTGCCACAGGCACGAGAGCCCCGGTTTAACGCTGAAGCGTCTTCGTTGAATACCCTCATCAAATCGATCTACATCTCGCGTTGACATTGGCCTTGGCCCCACAAGGCTCATCTGACCCGTAAGGACATGGAAGATTTGAGGTACCTCGTCGAGGCTGGTCCTACGAAGCCACCACCCGACGCGCGTAATCCGAGGGTCATTGACCACCTTAAATATGGGGCCTTGCGCTTCGTTCAGATGTTCGACTTGCGCTTGCATCCGATCAGCGCCATTAACCATAGAACGAAATTTCAGCATCTGAAATCGCCGTTTCTTCAGCCCCACTCGTTCTTGGAAAAAGAAGATCGGACCAGGAGAGTCAAGTTTAATAGCGAGCGCGATGAGTGCCATGACAGGCAATAAAAGAGGGAGAATGCTGAGGACTCCAACAATATCGATCAGGCGCTTCACCGCTAGTTTCCATTCAGCCTGCGCGACAGATTCACGGGTTAGCACAGGAATCTGGCCAAACTCCACCAGCTGTGTTCGCTTTATGTGGACCCCAAAGACATCAGCCATCATGCTGAACTTGACCCCTTCTTCTTCACACGCCTGGGCAATACGCTCGACTTGAGGAATCATGTTACGCGGAATCGCCATAACCACATCATCAATCACATGATCCTTCAAGATACGCGTAATATCACCAACAGTTCCAAGAATACGATAGCCTAGCACAGATCGTTCAACACGGGAGGGATCCGTGTCAAGAAACCCCACGATATACACTGGCCACCCACCGCCCTGGGCCAACGTTTCAGTCAGACGGCGTGCGCGATTCCCACTCCCGATAATGAGGACGTGTCGTTCCTGCCGTTTCCACCTCACTGTGACGTAACCACGAGGGAACAGGGAAACCCACAACACTACGAGGAGTGTGAACGCAAGCGCGGTTGAGGTGAGGATGAGGCCTCGGTCGGTTCCTGACGCGGATGGGGCGGAACGGAATAGCATCAGGACTAAGATCGCGACAAGCAGTATGGATACAATGACGAGTAGCCAGCGTAACGCGCCACTACGGAGAGACCCAGACGTGATTTGACGTTGTTTGTCAAATGAAGAGAACAATACACCGAGGAGCACAGCCATCGACACAACCGGCAGCGTAGGTGTCAGGGCATTAAGGACCGTATGGGGTTCCGGATAAAACAACACTCTCCCCAACCAACCAGAAACAACAAGTAACAGGATGTTAAGCAGAATCATATATACTTCTTCACCTCCGCTGGGTACAACCAGAAGACCAATCTTTAGCGAGCTACGAGACTCTCACGATTGCGAAGTAACGCGTGCTTCGGCCCGGCCTATTAGGCAGCAAGCTTCTGTATTCACACGACTGAAAGCCCAGCGGAAAAGCCCCAACACGAACAGGCTGCCACTTGGTCTAGAACCTTGGCCTTCGTTTCCACGGCTATGAGATCTTAAGGGGCATCTTCTTCCCCCCAAGAAGTGGATCAGAGCTTCTACTCCCCGACGGAACGAAAACGGAGTCGACTCAAGAAAGACACAGACCAAGCGCGGAGGTTCGCGAAGAAGCCCTTCTGAAGCACAGGCCCGTGAGGAGTCGTATTAGGGCGCTCGTCGGAAAAAGGGCGCGCGTAATAATAATATGAATAGTACGAGTAGTATCCGAACAAAGGCCTGTCGTCATTGTTGAGAATAATTCCAGAAACTTTATTCGGATGAAGCACATTCAACGATTCTTCAACAAGCTTGCGCGGTGTTCGGTGCGCAGACACAACCAAAACGACGCCGTCCACTAGGTGCTCGATCATGCGGCAATCGGGAAAAAACATGGGCGGCAGATCAACAATGACATAGTCGTAATGAGATCGTGCCTCCTGAAGCAATGCCGCAAGGCGGCGCGACTTTAAGATCTCATGGGGTGTTCGAGACGCCGGACCGGCAGGCAGAACCGCCAACTGAAACGGGGCGTACTCTCTCACAACCTCGTTCAGCCCTAATTGTGAATCCTCAACGAATCCCATAACCCCAGGGTTCTGACTCGCATCGATTCCAAGATACCGTCCGACCGCCGGGCGGCGAAGATCTAAATCGACGAGCAAGACGCGTGTATCTGGAAATTGGGTCAGGGTACCGGCGATGTTGATCGCTGTCATCGTCTTGCCATCTCCAGCAAGGGGGCTAGACACAGCGATAACCGATAGTGTGTTTTCCTTGTGCATCTGCTCAAGGCGGGAGCATATGGTCCGATACTGTTCCGCTTCTGGGGACGTCACCGCAACAAGGCTGACCAAATGCGGATCGACTCCTTTAAAGAACCGCTTCGAGTTGTCCTGTCCTTTGGTTTTGCGTCGCCGCTTGCGTCGCCGTTTTCGATGTTGTTCATGGAGTGTCCCGACATCAACTGATGAGGATGCCTCCGCCAGTTCTACAGTGCCGTCAAGTTGTTCGTTCACGGATGTATCCTTTGGGTCTCGCTCGCCTTGACCAACCACGAGCGGCAAATGCCTCTCGCCTTAGCGTTCGTGAAGCTACCCGTCTTCTTCTCCCGCTCCACAACAGGTCGAGT
>JAYVFX010000117.1:0-7799 GCA_043772795.1 Deltaproteobacteria bacterium | reverse complement strand
TCTTTGTGATTAAGAAAATATTCTTGTAAATGACGCGCCACTTGATCACCAGTCTTCAGCAAAGGCAGCACGTCGATAAAACGGAACATTTGAACCTTCAAGGCTTCGTCGTGCATGCACCAATCAAGAATCTTTTCGTCCCACCAGGCAAAATGAAAAACGGATGGGGACTCCGTCTGCAAGCGCGAAAAAATCTCCCGACCAAGAACTTGAGTGTGTTGTTCGATGTCATCCGATAGTGCCACAGCCACCCTCCTTCCTCTGGTTTCCAGTATAGCAAAAGACGCAATCCTATTCGGCTCAAATTTTGACCCTGGCAAAGTGGCCTCCGGAATCCCCTCTCCCTTGACGGGCAATGGCATGAAGTTAGTAAAACTCCTCAGCCGCAGAGCGGCGCATGAGGGTAGGCCGGCCTTTCAAGGCCGGTGGAGCGGCACCGCCACACCCATCGCGTCACGACGCGACGCGATGAATCGGGTGCTCTCAGATACAGGCCGTAAACGACCTGCCTACCCTCAGCCGTCCCTCCGGGACGAAAAGGGCGGAGTCGTTACCAAGTGCTTAACTTAATGCCATTGCCCGCAAGGGGAGAAGGAACCCATCACCGCGCGCGCGTAACGAGTGCCGAGCAGTATTGCCGAGACGTGTCCCGACTGACCTCGTTTTTGACTTGCAGAGATTGACTCGCTACAGTGCCGCACGTGTCAGCTTCTCCCATTAAGACTGGACCTCCTGATCAGCCTATTCCTGTCCCGTCCCGGTCTAGTCTCGCTCGCAAAGGGCTCCCGATTCTTATCGCAACGCTCATCAGCCGTCCCTTGGGCTTTGTCCGGGAAGCGGTCCAGGCTGCCTTGTTTGGCGCCTCACGGGTCACAGACGTCTTCGTCATTGCCTACAATCTTCCCGAAATGATCCAGACCCTGTTCTTCAGTGGCGTGCTGAGCAATTTCTTCGTGCCGGTGATTACGCGCTATCGTCAACAGAAAGAGGAACTCAGTACTGTCTTTAGTGTAGCAATGAATGGGGCAATCGTACTTGCTCTAGTTCTGATCGGACTCTGCTACCTGACTGCGCCAGGAATTATCACTCTTGCCGCCCCTGGTCTGAGCGGGACCGACCGCGAGCTGGCTATTTTCTTGTTCCGCTTGATGTTGCCGATGCTGGCTCTGCACTGTCTGTTATCTGTTATGAAGGGGACACTGAACAGCATCGACCACTATGCGATGCCCGAGTACGCCGGCGTCTTCTTTAATTTCGTCGTGATTACGAGTGCGCTCGTGCTTGCTCCGCAATACGGAATTACGAGTCTGGCGATCGGTGTCGTCGTGGGGAGTGTTGTCCAAGTGCTTATCCAGATTCCGGTGCTGCGACAGAAAGGGATTCACTATCGACCACGTACCGGCTTTACCCACCCTGCGTTGCGCGAAATGCAAGGACTGGTGCTTGGTGCGATTGTGGCCACAGCAGTCGTGCCAGTGAACGCGTTCATTGCCCGATCGATGGCCTCAACCCTTCCAGCGGGAAGTGTTTCTGCCTTGGCGTATGCGTTTCGTGTCTTTATGTTGCCTGTCAGTTTATTTGCTGTACCAGTGTACACTGTGTTGCTGACCGACCTCTCTGCCGCTCAACATGAAGGTTCGCAGCAACGTTTCAAAGACCAAGCTGCGGCAGGACTGTCACTCCTCTTTGCGGTCGCGTTGCCAGCGACGGCCGTGCTCATTGCGTTCGCAACGCCGATTGTCCGCGTGTTGTATGAACGGGGTCGGTTCTCTGCAGGCGATGTCACTTTAACAAGCCAAGCGCTGGTTGCGTATGGAGTCGGGACGTTAGCCTATGGGGCAAGCCAGGTAATGGTGCGATTGTTCAATGCACAAAAGGATACGCGAACACCCGCGTGGGTGGGCGTTGGTTCAATTATCCTCAGTGCGGTAGGAAATTGGAGCCTGATGCAAATGTGGGGACATTGGGGAATCGCGCTGGTGACTTCGCTCGTTTCGTACGTCAATACTTTGGTATTGTACGCGATCTTCCGACGTCAACATGGTCCACTGAACGAAGCGCTCTTGGGACGACGTTTCCTCATTCATTTGCTGCTAGCAGTAGCACTAGGAGTGATTGTCTTCCTTCTTGGCCAGCCCCTGAGCACGATGTCAGGGTCTCTCATGACCCCGTGGCGGTTACTGTATTTTGTCGGAGTCTTGGTCGTCGGTGGTGCGATGTATCTTGCGCTAGGGCTGGTATGCAAAGTTGATGAAGTTACGTCACTCTGTCGGAGAGTAGTGGGGCGGTTCTCGCGGGTGGGGTAATGCGGATTGCAGATGCACTAACCTCATCCTACCTAGCCCTCTCCCTGTCAAGGAGAGGGCAGTACGAGCGGAGCGAGTGCGGGTGAGGTTTATCCTAATACCGCGCCATCCAACGTGTGACGAGATTTTTTTCCAGTATTTTCGCCCGGTGCGTCCAGCCATTTCTTTCCGGCTCGGCTGCCGTAGCTCTCACGTCTTGTGTTTCGTCCTGCGCGAGGCGCCGGGGAAAGTTTGTAACCAGTACAACAAATCCTAACTCGCGTCCTTGGCGAGTCTTGATAAACCCCACAAGTCCATCCGCATAGTTCATGGTGCCTGATTTTGCGCGAACGGCGATATGCTCAGGATCATTCTTGACCCGCTCCCACATGGGGGGCCACAACAATTGCTGGTAGGTTGCCTGTCCCACGGGAAGTGTCCAACCCACGCGAAGAATTGCTGCCATTTGTTTGGGCGTTATGCGCGTGGCGCTACTTAACCCGGAGTGATTTGCACAATGAAAGCCTTGCCACGGCGCATCAGGGATCTGACGCAGATACCAATTGGCTAACGTTGCTGCTGACTCCCGCAGTGGAAGCGAGCGCCCGCTCAACGTACGTGTAGCGACGAGGCCGATGAGTTCGGCGGCGAGATTGTTACTAAAACGGAGCACCTTAGAGATGATTTCTGGAAGCGGTTCGCTCCAGTGCGTGAGGATGATCTGGGTTGTGTCCGGGACGCTGCCAGCTTCGGGTAGTGGTAGTTCAACACCTTTCTGCTTGCACAGAGTCCGGAACAGAAGAGCGGTAATCCGACCTGGATCAAGTCTGACGGGCAACCCGATCCAGCCTTGTGGGGGAAGCTTCGGTGATAGCAACCAACGATCGAGTGGAGGACCGCCGTGGTTGGTTGCTTCATGCAGAAAAGCAATGTTGGTATCGAATTCCTCAGCCTGCCGTCCGATAGTGATCGCTTCGAGCGGAACGGTTCCTCCCTTAGCATGCGAGTATACTCCGGCAGCAGCGCTGCCCTTGCGCGGCTTCGCTTCCCAATGCAGCTGGATACGATTGTAATTTGCCGACAAGGCACTGAGTCCAGGATTATAGGGAGCAGTCATCGAGATCTTTTGGTCGATCTGGTCCGTACGTGTCAGGAATGCATCGTCGAAGATAAAACTTCCAGTGATTTTCGTAATTCCAGTGTCAAACAACGCGACCGCCAAGTCCCTGAGGTCATCAGTAGTGAGAGTAGGATCACCTCCCCCGCGTAGGTACACATTGCCATGAAGGGTACCTTCGTTAATTTCACCTGAGGTCAGAAGCGAAGTTTGAAAATGATAGTCCTCCCCTAAAATTTTCAATGCGGCGATGGTAGTCATGACTTTCGTCGTTGAAGCAGGCACCCGTGGTTCATCAGCACGATGCTCTTCAATAGCTCGTCCGTCCACTGGATCGAACAAGAGATAGCCAATGTCCTCATTCGCTAAGCCCGAGCGTTCGAGGAGTACTTCTGGTGACTGCGGCGGTTGTGGTGGTTCCGGGGATTGCGCGACTCGGGGTCGGGCGAGTAGACGCCCGCGTTTTGCTCGAGCCGAAGCTGCATGGGGAAATCCAACAATAAGTGCAACAATACACAGCGAAAAGAATACTCGATAATGTTTCTTCATGGATGAATGGAAAATAGAAAAATCGCCCTCCACGCTCACACCTCCACTTCGATTCTGCGTTGTCTGGTTTGTCACACAGTGTAGCAGATCGAACGGGAAGAATTCGAGCGGTGAAGAACAAAGAAGCAACAGCAGGCAGGCAACGCCCGCCGCTCGTCACTTACGCAAACGTTGCTGAAACCGTCCCTACCCCCGAGAACGAGCTTTCCCAGCGATCTCCTTTGGCAATCGGTGTTGGTTTGGTGAACGAACCCGTCATGATGTCCTGCCCCGGTTCGAGGGCGAGGCTGTAGGTTGCAAGATGATTCGCGAGCCACGCGATACAGTCGAGCTGGTTGTCGATGGCTTCCTTGCCAATGACCTTGGCGAACACTTCCCCATTGCGTTTCATCTCGACGACCACCTCACCAAGATTGAGGGTCGCAGGATAAGGAGAAAGCGTCGAGCCAGTCACGTAGCCCCACTGCGCAATCCCATCGGCCACGCCCAGCGGCATATCCGCACCCATGTTCACGCGCATATCGACGACTTCAAATGCAGGCGCGACAGCGGAGACCGACGCGAGTACCTGCTCTCGTGTCACTCCAGGGCCAGCGAGGCGTTTGCCGATCGTGAAGCACAGCTCGGATTCGATGATCGGTTTGCCGATCGCGGAGTAGGCGAAATTCTGCCCACTGGAGAAATGGCGACTCGCTAACAGATACGCACTAATCGGTGCAGACAGATTGAATGCTTTACGTGCAGATTCAGCGGACAGACCGATTTTCCAGCCGCCGAGTTTTTCGCCAGCTTGTTGTCGCCGGGCGAGAATGCCGAGCTGGACCTTATAGGCATCAGCCATTGTTAAAGTCTTTTGTAACGCGTCAGACGGTGTCGTGTTTTGCTGTGTCGCTTGCCAAAGCAGATTCGTGGCTTCTTCGGTGTTCATAATTTTCAACTCCTTTAGTAATGAACGATATAAAGCAGACAAGAGGAGGAAGGCAAGAGACAGCCGCATAAATGATGCTCGTAGGTTGGGCAGCGCTGCGCTTGTACCCAACCTACGTTATTTGGCGGGCACCGCCCGCCCTACGACTTGGCATGGTGTACCATCGGCACCCGTGATAGAGCAGACAAAAAGAATCACGGGAGGGGATGAATGAAACGTTTCTTTTGTATGGTGGTGATCGGTTGGCTGTTTGCTGGGTCAACAACTCTTGCGCAACAACAAGACTTCTCCAAGATCGATGTCAAAGGCAGTAAGGTCAGTGGCAGCATCTATATGCTGCAAGCGGACCCTGGGAGCGGCAACATTGGTGCGTCGGTCGGCCCTGATGGCGTCTTGATTGTCGATGATCAGTTTGCGCCGCTGGCGGACAAAATTCGTACGGCACTCAAAGAAGCTGGCGGCGGTCCACTAAAGTTTATCCTCAATACACACTGGCATTTTGATCATGTCGGTGGCAACAAAGTATTTGGTCCCGAAGCGCCGATCATTGCCCATACGAACGTGCGGAAACGTCTCACCACTGAGCAGAAGGCGATGGGCCGGACCTTTCCTCCTGAACCGAAAGAAGCATGGCCGGTGATTACTTTCGACAATTCACTTTCTGTCCATTTCAATGGTGAGGAGATCAAAGTGTTTCACATGTTTCCTGGTCACACTGATGGTGATAGCGTCGTGTACTTTACCGGTTCGAAGGTCATACACATGGGCGACCAGTACATTGCCAATGGCTTCCCGTTTATTGACTGGGAGAGTGGTGGCGATGTCGAAGGATTTATCAAGAATGTCGAAACTGTATTGGCGCAGCTTCCGCCCGACACGAAGGTCATCCCTGGACATGGGTCATTATCAACTGTCGATGATCTCAAAGCGTATCACCGGATGTTGGTAAGCACGACCGACTTTGTCCGCAAACGCGCCGCTGAAGGGAAAAGTCTCGATGCCATCAAAGCGGAAGGTTTTTCCGACGAGTGGAAACCGTTTAGTGGAGGGTTCATTAAACCCGAGATGTGGATTGAAGCGATCTACACCGGCTTGATGAAGACAAAAACCCCGTCCAAGTCGCCCGGTCAACAGTGAGGATGGGGGAGGCATGGAAAGTCCGGATGTAACGTTAGAACTTTCAGTTGACGAGATGCGACGCTTGGTCGAGCAAGCACTCGACTATATTATTCCTCACATTGAGTCACTTCCGCAGCAACCGGCAGTCAACATTGATGAGGGAAAAGCGGTGGCACAAAGCTTGGTAGAGCCGCTACCGGAAAAGGGCCAACCGTTTCCTGAATTGCTGGAACTCCTGTTTCAGCGCGCCATTCCTACCAGCTTTAATACGGCAGGACCGGGTTACCTGGCGTACATTCCGGGTGGCGGATTGTTTCACTCTGCAGTGGCTGAACTGATTACCAACGCGGTGAACCGTTACATGGGCATTTGGCTTGCTGCCCCAGGACTGGCGCAAATAGAAGCCAACGTACTCCGCTGGTTCTGTGACCTAGTTGGGTATCCTGCGAGTGCACGAGGCCTCCTCACCACTGGTGGATCGTTGGCAAATTTTTCTGCCGTCGTGACTGCACGACGTGAACGGTTACCCGAGAATTTCTTGGCGGGGACCATCTACGTTTCGGATCAGACACATCACTCAGTACAGAAGGCGGCGCTGCTTGCGGGGTTTCCGCTGGACAATGTCCGTGCAATCCCGTCGGACTCTCGCTTTCGTATCCGTGTTGATCTCCTCGAACACCGTATTCTTGAAGATCGTGAAGCCGAACGCCTTCCGTTTCTGATCGTCGGCAATGCCGGAACGACCAACACCGGCGCAGTTGATGATCTTCCGGCGCTAGCGGAGATCGCGCGACGTGGGCGACTCTGGTTCCACGTCGACGCAGCGTATGGCGGCTGTTTTCTCCTCACCGGGCACGGCCGAACGGTCATGAAGGGAATTGAGCAAGCGGACTCGATTACCCTTGACCCTCACAAAGGTCTCTTCTTGCCTTATGGTACTGGATCACTACTGGTGAAAGATGGTCCGGCGTTGAAACGAGCGCACGGTGTCTCGGCAGTATACCTGCCGTCGGTGGAAGATGATGGGAATTTGGTGGATTTTTCGCAAATGTCGCCGGAACTGTCGCGAGAGTTCCGGGGGTTGCGTGTATGGCTACCCTTTAAAATGCACGGTGTTGCGCCTTTCCGTCGTAACCTCGAAGAGAAGTTGCAATTGACACAATGGGCGACGGCAGAATTGCGCAAGATTCCTAGTATTGAGATTGTCGCCGAGCCGCAATTGTCGATTGTGGCGTTTCGTCTTGTGCGACCAGGCATGGATGCGAACGCGTTGAATCAACTCAATCGCCAGGTGTTACAACAGATCAATGCCCGCAACCGTGTGCATTTGAGCGGCACTACCTTGAACGGCAACTTCGTCATGCGTATTTGTGTACTGTCATTTCGTACGCATCTTGATCGCGTGCAGATGTGCCTCGAAGATATTAAAGCGGCGGTGAAGTCCGTACAAAGAAGAAACGGCGAATAGGGTAAAGGTGAAACGGGGAAAAAAGGGAACCAAGGAGTAAAGCTCCCTTTATCCTTTATCCCTTTATCCATTTACCCTTTTCCCCTTTGCTGCCTATTTCTCCGCTGGTACCATCTCATCTATTTGAATAAGAATACCGTCTGGATCTTGGACAAAGGCGCTGCGGATCGTTCCTGCTTTCGTCTTTCCCAGTACGTGTGGTGGAGCGATGAACGTCACGCCTTTGCTCTTTAAGTCTTCGCAGACCGAATCGAGCTCTTTCACCCAAAAGCCAACGTGTGAGATACCGATTTGATCGACTTTGATGCTCGTACCGCTTGGAGGCGCATCCAC
>JAYVFX010000116.1:0-3141 GCA_043772795.1 Deltaproteobacteria bacterium | reverse complement strand
AAACCCAAAAGCAGCGGAGGGAACGACTCCCTCGCTCGACTTCATCCGCGAAATCGTTGTTGCCGACAACAAATCAAACAAACACGGTGGGCGGGTAGTGACCCGTTTTCCACCCGAACCCAATGGCTATCTGCATATTGGCCATGCCAAATCGATCTGCCTCAACTTTGGCATCGCGTTGGAGAACAACGGAGTTTGTCACTTACGGTTTGATGATACCAACCCCACCAAAGAAGATGTCGAGTATGTTGAATCGATTCAGTCTGATGTTCGCTGGCTAGGTTTCGATTGGCACGACAAGAAGTTCTACGCTTCAGATTACTTCGAGCAGCTTTATCAGTACGCTGTCCAACTGATCAAAAATGGCAAAGCCTATATTGATAGCCTCAGTGCTGAGGAAACGCGAGCATACCGTGGGACGTTTACCGAGGCCGGGAAAGCGAGCCCGTATCGTAATCGCTCGGTCGAGGAAAATCTGGATCTATTCACTCGTATGCGCGCTGGCGAGTTTGCTGAAGGTACTCATACTCTTCGAGCGAAGATTGACATGACCTCGCCCAACATCAATATGCGTGACCCGGTGATGTACCGCATTCTCAAGGCCGAGCATCATCGCACTGGCAACGCATGGTGTATCTATCCCATGTATGATTATGCCCACTGCGTGTCTGATGCGATCGAAGGAATTACGCATTCGATTTGCACGTTGGAGTTTGAAGACCATCGTCCATTGTACGACTGGTTTCTCGACGAACTGCGCACTCCTTATCATCCTCAACAGATCGAATTTGCTCGTCTCAATCTGACCTACACGATGATGAGCAAACGCAAGCTGCTGCAATTGGTGCGGGACAAACACGTGCGTGGTTGGGATGATCCGCGCATGCCGACCCTGCAAGGCTTGCGTCGACGCGGATATACGCCAGAAGCGATTCGCAGTTTCTGCGAACAGATTGGCGTGGCCAAGCGCAACAGCACGGTTGAGGTTGCCATGTTAGAACATGAGATTCGTGAGGATCTCAATAAACGTGCGCCACGCGTGATGGCGGTGCTGCGTCCACTAAAAGTTATCATCGATAACTTTCCAGAGGGGAAAGTTGAAGAACTCGATGCGATTAACAATCCTGAGGATGTCAGTGCAGGAACGAGGAAAGTCCCGTTTGCGCGCGAAGTGTACATTGAGCGTGAGGATTTCATGGAAGATCCACCGAAGAAATTTTTCCGCCTCGCGCCAGGACGAGAAGTACGTTTACGCTATGCCTACATCATTAAATGTGAGTCCATGGTGAAAAACGCTCAGGGCGAAGTTGTTGAGTTGCATTGTACCTACGATCCAGAGACTCGTAGCGGTGGCAGTGCGGAAGGTCGCAAAGTCAAAGCCACGATTCATTGGGTCTCATCAGTGCACGCTATTCCAACCGAAGTACGTCTATACGACCACCTGTTTACTGTACCTGATCCTGGAGCTGTGGAGGACTGTACGACTGTGTTGAATCCCAACTCACTAGAAGTGCTTACTTCGTGTCGTATTGAGCCCAGTGTCGCCAAAGCGGCAGCAGGAAGTCGTTACCAGTTTGAACGACAGGGCTACTTCTGCGTCGATCCAGACTCAGCTCCTGAAACGTTGGTCTTCAATCGTACCGTGACGCTCAAAGACACCTGGGCACGAATTGAAAAAGGGCAGAAGGGGGAACAATAAAAGGAGGACCGTCCCTGACGGGATTGCTGCTGTATCGCTAATGACTTGCTGCTACCCAAATTGAGGAGCGGGGAGATTGCGGTGTGAGCGACGAAAAGAAGATTCTCATAATCGCCGGACCGAACGGAGCTGGGAAAACGACCTTTGCGCGTGAATTCCTGCCCAACGAAGCCAACTGCCCAGTGTTTGTTAATGCTGATTTGATTGCGGCTGGCCTGAGCCCGTTCCAACCGGAGACCGCAGCCGTCCGTGCTGGACGGATTATGTTGGAGCGAATCACAGAGCATGCAAGCCGAGGCATTTCCTTTGCCTTTGAAACGACCCTGAGCGGGCGAGGGTATGCACGACTTATTCCCCAATGGCGACACTCCGGTTACATCGTTAAGTTGTTCTTTCTCCAGTTGCCGAATCCAGAAATGGCGATCGCCCGAGTTCGACAACGGGTCCGCGGGGGTGGTCATAATGTTCCAGAAACAGTCGTCCACCGACGCTTTCATGCTGGCCTGAAAAACTTCTACGATGTGTACAAACCGTTGGTCAGCGAGTGGTCCGTATTCGACAATTCTGGTCCTGAACCGATACTATTAGCAGAGGGGGCAAATACATGAATAATGAGCACTCATCTCAGCAGCAGCAAAGAGACCCGGATCTCAGCAATGCGTTAGTTGCGCTTCGGCGTGCTGCCAAACGTGCGCGGGAACAAGCCGCACGAGCAAAAAACACCATTGTTGTGTATCGTGACGGTAAGATCGTGGAAGAGCTAATCCTAGAGCAAGACACCGAGGGATAAGTTCTCTCAACTCACCTTACGCGGGGTTCGGCACGGGCGTCAGTTGACGCAAGGTTGAGAAGGTCGAGTGGAGCGCCGAGAGATAGAGCTTGGCCTTCAAGGCAAAATGATTCAGCTGGGTTTTCCCTTTCAACCGCTCCAATTTGATAAAGCCGCACAGAGCGGCAAAGAAGTGATTGGTTTGCGTCGTGACCGTTTGGGTGGGGGACTTGGCCAACGAGACGTTCTGTTTGAGCGACTTATGGTAACATTCCACACCCCACCGTTCGTGGTAGGTCGTGGTCAGGTCCGCAAACGACAAGGTGGTATCACTGGAGACCAGAGAGCGAATGCCTCTGCTACCGTCTTCGTTTGTGAAGACTTGCTTAACGAGCACCAACGGAAAGTCGACTCCTTCGAAATAGACGATCTTGGTGGCGTGCGCTTCCAACTCCAGTGTGCCCACTCTGGTATACTGGCCCTGGCGTTTGTCAGCCACACTCAGGGCGACCTTGCGATTGGTCTTGCGGGGACCAATAAAGTCGCGGTGTTGGCGCTGTTTGAGGAACACCAGGGTTTCCGCCGAGGCAAACCACACAGCGAAGAGCACAAAGCGAAAGGGCAGGCGATTGCGCACCGCTTCTTTGCTCAGCTCCTGACCCACGGCATGCTT
>JAYVFX010000115.1:0-6351 GCA_043772795.1 Deltaproteobacteria bacterium | reverse complement strand
CGCTAAACTCCAGTACACCCCGTCAATACTCCGAATGCCAACGAAAGAGTGTAGCATCGATAGATTCGCCAGGTACTGGACAAGGGAGACGTGGTATCGAGAGGCACCGAGCCCGAGCGTCATCAACACCGTCAGGGTGCAGGCAATCCAGTACGCGGGGTATAGCCGAGTTGTCCTCGATATCACGAATCGTCGCACATCCGCTTCCCACGCACTCATCAGAATCACGAAGCCGCTAATAATGAAGAAAAGATCCACACCCAGGTACCCATATCTGGATATGGTACCGATCGTCGGGAAGGATACAGGACTCATGGTGTCTGCCGCCCAGCCTCTGAAGGTGTAGTGAAAAAGTAGCACCATAAAAGCTGCGACGAAACGTAGGACGTCGATTTCGAAAAAACGCACCCTATCCTGCATGAATGTCTCCGTGACACGAGGAAATGCTAGTAGGACAGCGCTCAGACCGCGATTTCACTCGTATCTCTTAGTAACGCTGATTCTCCATACCAGATCGCCACTGCACCTACGACGGTTGTTGTTGCCATGTTGCTGTTACATAGTTACATCATCCTACCGCCCTCTTCTGTGCGCGGTCAAGGAATCACGTTTTTGACGGAGCCGATCGAGATCCGAGCGTAGGGGACGAGCGATGAAGTATTGTTTCCACAGGCGCAGCGTATGACGGAAACATCGGCATGGGTGTGAAGATTATTTCTTTATGCCTGAGCCGCGACTTTATGTGATGATGGTCTGCACCAAGGGCGGTTCATCCGTCGTTCACCCTTCGACAAGCTCAGGGCGAACGGGTCGGGCATCGTCTTCGTTGGATTGTTGCCGTTCGTGCTGAGCCTGTCGAAGCACGGGGTTGCCAATTGCAGGGGTGTTTGGCAGTTTCCGGAGAGCCTCTGAGTCACTCAGAGTGCTGCGTACTCAGCAAATGAGCAGAAACAGAGGGCGCCTCCCTGTCCGTCATCCCCTCGAAAAGTAGGGGCGCACAGCTTGTGCGCCCCTACAGACTTAGACATTCAACCGATACCCATCGCCATCGCGGACGAGCTTCCCGGCTGTGGGACCGGCAAAATGGGTTCCAATAATCAACATCGGCGTATCCGCATATTGCCCGAAGATTCGCCGACGGGTGGCGACAGCAGCGGTGTTGTCCACATCAAATGGGCTGACTAAACCCGGATCGTGGAACTGAATCGGATGGTGAAGGAAATCGCCCGTGATCATGGCCGATTCGCCTTTGGACTCAATGATGACCGAACAATGCCCAGGCGTGTGGCCGGGAGTGGCAATCAGACGTACGCCGTCGCACACCTGAGTCGGCCCGTCGACTGGTTTTGCCAGACCGGCATCGATCACGGGCTTTACGGAATCGGCGAACACCCGACGTTGCACCTGCAAGAAATCTTCTTTCGCTTTCTCATCGATATTGCCGAAGAGATCGAGTTCTTTTTTCTCCATGAGGTACGATGCCTTCGGAAATGTGGGCACCCATTTGCCATTGACGAGGCGTGTGTTCCAACCGACATGATCTAAATGCAAATGTGTGCACAGGACGTAATCGATACTCTCGGGCTTGTAGCCAGCCGCAATCATGTCTTCGAGGTAGGATGTCGCAAGGTTGCTCATGACGGACATGGGCTCGCGGTCGCGATCATTACCGATGCAGGTATCCACTACGAGTTTGGCGGTGGGCGTATCCACAATCAACGAGTGAATACTCAAGCTGAGCATCCCTTCTGGAGTCACAAAATGTGGGAACAGCCATTGTACTTTTTTTACCACGTCCGGCGTGGCCGCAGGGATCACGTCGGAAAATTCCGGATAGATGATCTCCGTAATTTTCGTAATCGTTACATCGCCAACTTTCCATTTCATTGTGTACTTCCTCCTGTGATGAATTATGCATAAGCTGCACCTGAGACGCAGTAGTCTCGGTACTGCCGGCTCCTCGCTACACTGCACAGTTCCTGGGCCGGCCACCTCTTAGCAAAAGAAAAGCATTTGGGCTACTCGGGTCAGTGCCAATGGTATTCGCTTCTTTGAAAGGTTGGGGTTATGAACAACATATGGACAACGGATTTCCCCAATTGCAAGGGTAGGCATTCTAGTGTTATCTCCCTTACTCCTAATTCTAACAACCCGAATACCTTGTCTGTTGGCACGGTACAGATTCGGATCTATTGGCAGCAATGAACAGCAAGTGGAGACCGTGACGATGGGCGCGTATTTGGGTGAGCTGTACAAGCGAAAAGACCTGTTCGTGTATCTGGTCTCCACGGGGTTAAAGGCGCAACACCGGAACAGTTTTCTCGGATATTTCTGGTGGCTGCTGGACCCGCTTTTGGATGTGGTGGTCTACTATGCGATGGTTGTGGGGGTGTTTCACCGTGGTGGGGAAGACTACGGGATGTATCTCATTGTTGGTATGGTTGTGTGGCGGTGGGTCAGCTCAACGGTATCGAGCTCGGCGAAATCGATTATCGCGCAAGCCGGTGTGATCAGCCAGGTGTACCTCCCGAAGCTGATCTTCCCTCTCGGCGCGACGATGACACAGCTTATTCACTTTGGGTTCGGTTTGCTTGTCGTTGTCCTTGGCTTAGTGTTTTTTCACATTCGTCCGACCACTGCGCTCCTCTGGCTCCCGTACATTATCTGCATGCAATTGTTGTTTTTAGCCGCCCTTGCTGTGACGTTCGCGTATATCTGTGTCTTCATCCGTGACATTGACAATCTGCTTGGCCCGTTGTTGCGCGTGTGGTTTTTTACGTCACCTGTTATTTGGCGGGAAGAAATGATTACTGAGGGAAAACGGTGGCTCGTCGGCCTGAACCCCATGACGCATTTCCTGGCGAGCTATCGTGATGTGTTCCTGTACCAGAGCAACCCGACTTGGCTCCCCTTGTTCGAGATTGGGCTGCTTTCCCTCCTCTGGATCGCGGGCGTGACATACTATTACAGCCGCTTTGAACACGAGATTGTGAAAGTGCTGTAAGGAGCAGTCTTCCGAACATGAGTCTTGTACGTGTACTACATCCTTCACAATTAGAGATAGCGACAGACCCCCAAGAGCAACTGCTGATTGAGGCGGTAGATGTTGGGGTGAAATATAGTGTCGGCAAGAAGCGTGAGGATCTCCAGTCGCTGACGTACGGCCTTTTCTCTTCTTTGCAGAAGCGAAAGTCTGAGGTGCGCTGGGCACTCCAACAAGTGGACGTAGCGGCTTCTGCAGGGGAGGTACTAGGGATCATTGGAGGAAATGGGGCGGGTAAAACGACCCTCTGTCGGGCGATCTGCGGTCTGCTGCATCCCGATACCGGCAGTTTGCGTATCAACGGAAAAGTCTCCTCCTTGCTCTCGCTCGGAGTTGGATTCAATGCTGAACTGTCCGGGCGAGACAACGTATTGTTGAACGGCATGATGTTAGGGGTTCCCCTGCGCGACCTGTCCTCCGCTCTTCCCGACATCATCGAGTTCGCCGGACTCGGGCGGTTTATTGACCAACCGCTTAAACACTATTCGAGCGGTATGCGGGCGCGGTTGGGATTTAGTGTGTTAACGGCGCTTGAGCCCGACATCCTCATTATCGATGAAGCATTGAGTGTGGGTGACCTGGAGTTCAGCGAGAAGGCCGGACGGAAGATGCGGGAACTTGCCGAGCAGGCCAAGCTGGTGGTCGTCGTTACGCACCAACTCGCATTCGTCGAGCGCTACTGCTCGCGGGCGCTCTGGCTGGCGGACGGCAGGGTCATGACGAACGGCGTGGCGTCTGAAGTGGTACGTGCGTACGTGGAGTCCATGCCAAAAGGGAGAGCGAAAAAAAAGGCTGCCACGGTGACCACCATCAAACCCGTGCCGCATGGTGCGCCCGTCATCGAGGTCAGACATCTCAGCGTACAGTTTGCATTGCGCGCGAGCAAAATATCGACCAACGAGGATTCGCCCTCCCTCATCCAGAACCTCAAGCCGGCAGAAAAAAATCGCCTCTGGGCGCTGCAGGATCTCACGTTTACAGTCAACGAAGGTGAGGTCGTGGGGATCATTGGACCCAACGGAGCAGGAAAGACGACGCTCTGTCGAGCGCTGAGCGGTATTCTGAAAGCCGACCGGGGGGAGATCGTGCTCAAGGGTGCGCTCACTGCCTTGTTGACGTTCGGGACGGGGTTTCACGAACAGCTCACTGGGAGAGACAATGTGTATCTCAACGGCATGATGATGGGGATTCCGAAGCGGCGATTGTACGAGGTATACGATGACATCGTGAATTTCGCCGAGTTGAAACACATCATCGACGAGCCGGTGAAACATTACTCCCGTGGGATGCGGGTGCGGTTGGGGTTCAGTGTGGCGACCGCGGTCAATCCCGATCTCCTCATTCTTGACGAAGCGCTCAGCGTCGGGGACATGGCCTTCTATGAGAAGGCAAGCGAAAAAATTCAGGAACTCATTGCTGGTGCAAAGGCGGTGATTGTGGTCACGCACAATCTCACTTTTGTCGAACAGGTCTGTACCAGGGCGGTATGGCTGAAAAACGGCACCCTCCAATTCGACGGTAACCCCAAAGAGGCGGTGACTGCGTACCAGCAATCTTTGAAGAAATAGGCGAGTTGAGAACCTATATTCAGTGGGGAAAGGCCGGAGGAAAAAGGGAGTTGTCAGAGGAAGGACGTGACCTATGCATCGGTTTTGGGAGACAATCATACAGCCACTGTTGGTAACGATCCACCCTCAGCGGATCGTGGAAATCGGTGCTGACCAAGGCTTCAACACGAAGAAGCTGTTGGCCTTCTGCGATCAACAGAATGCGCAGTTGGAGGTCATAGATCCACTGCCACGTTTTGACGTAGAGGCCTGGCAGAAGCAGTATGGGGGACGTCTGCGTGTACATCCAATGCTGAGCTTGAATGCCATCCCACGTCTGGAAGCGTTTGACGTGGTTCTCATTGATGGCGACCACAACTGGTATACGGTTTTCCACGAATTGAAACTCATTGAAAAGCGGAGCGCGGAATTGAGCCAGCCGTTTCCCCTTGTGCTCCTCCACGATATCGGTTGGCCCTACGGGCGCCGCGACCTCTACTACGCTCCTGAAACCATTCCTGATGCGTACCGCAAGCCGTACAAGAAGAAAGGCATGCAGATGGATACCCCCGAACTAGTGGAAGAGGGCGGCCTCAATCCCTCCTATAATAACGCGATCTATGAAAAGAATCTGCAAAATGGAGTGTTGACCGCGATTGAGGACTTCGTGCGCGAATCCCAGGTAAGAGTACAGTTGGTGACAATACCTGGTTTCCATGGACTGGGGATACTCTACCCACTGGCTCTAGCTGAAGAGAAACGAGCAGTTGTCGATCTTGTTCAGTCCTGGGCATTGCCGTCGCCAGTAGCGGGATATGTGGAACAACTGGAGAGTGCGCGGATAGCCCTACTTGTGAGGAAGAGACAGGAAAGCCGCGCGATACCACAGCAAGCTGTGAAGCCTCAGCAAGAACAAGACGTACGGCAAAACAAACTGATAGCAATGGAAGAAGTAGCGACACTTCAGAAACAAGTCTTAGAGCTTCAGAACAGCAAAAGTATTGAAGTGAGAGAGTGGCAGGAAAAGTTGACTGCGGTTGCACGGGCAAAAGCAACAGAGATAGCGGCACTGCAAAAACGGGTATCGATCCAGGCGCAGCAACTGGCTGAGTTAGGGAAAGAGTTCAAGCGCGCAAGGAAAGATACCGACCAGTTCGCTAGATGGATGAGAAAATTTGACCATGGCTTTATGGACGTCCTGAACTCTCAGCGTTGGAAGCTTGGCCATCGTTTAGGGTCGCTCTATCGACGGATCCGTTTGCAGGCCCCGATGCCGATGCCGCAGGAGTTCAGGGATCAATTCTTGAAGGAATTTCACGCATGGCAGGAGGCTCGTGGATGGGGAAAAGGACAATCTCGCGAGGGTCGCTTCGACCCCCAGGCAATCCCAGTTGTAATGGAACGAAAACCGCCACGGTGGAGTGCCGTTCCACGCTCTCCTACTGTTGCGAAGATCGCCTCAAGCCCGACCATGAAGACATCAAGTGTTGACGTCACTGTTATTGTCTCCATTTACGATGCGTACGACGAGGTGAAGGCATGCCTCGACAGTCTGGTGCGGCATGCCTCTTCTTCTCATCGCGTCTTGTTACTCGATGACGCAAGTCCTGACCAGCGGATATGGCCGTTGCTCCAGTCGTATACGAACGCGCATCCCCACATGCAGGCAATTCGGAACCTACACAACCTGGGGTACACCGCTACTATTAACAAAGGCTGTGCGTTTGCTAGCCCTGCCGATGTGATACTCCTCAACAGTGA
>JAYVFX010000114.1:0-5710 GCA_043772795.1 Deltaproteobacteria bacterium | reverse complement strand
TCGTTGCTGCTGTTCAAGTTCATGCTGACGCCCGTGCCGATCTTCCCGTTCCCGCGCTTCCTGCATCGCTCGGGCTGAACCCATCAAGGGTCCCTCCGGACCAACATACACATCGGTAAGTCTGATGCCTTGATCGGTGAGGACAAATTCGCGCACCTGGTTGGAATGCGCCATGCCCCGCGACTTCAGAATAAAGAGCCCACGGTTGCGCTCGCCGTTGTGCTCGAAGTTGCGGAGTAATAACCAGGTGTCCATGAGCGAAGAGATGCCGACTTCACTCGTTTCTCCCTCGTGATCCGGCACCAAACTGGTGAACAGCGTCGTGATCTGCTGCCCTTTGAACGCATCAATCAAACGCATCAGCATTAAACGCACCTCGCCTGTTGCGCCCACGGTCGTCAAGTTGGTCACCGGATCGATCACTACCACCTGAGGCTGGAACGTGTGGATCGTATGCAGCATCCTCGTCAGATGCTGTTCCAGACTGGCCAAGGTCGGGCGGGCAGCGTAGAAGTGGAGCAGCCCTTTCGTGACCCACGGGGCCAAGTCGACACCGATCGAGCGCATGTTGCGCAGAATTTGTGCCGGCGCTTCCTCGAACGCAAAGTAGACACAGCGCTCACCACGGCGGCAAGCTGCTTCGGCGAAGTACGCAGCGAGGCTGCTCTTTCCTGTTCCGGCTGTGCCAGAGATGAGAATACTACTGCCACGAAAATATCCCTGTCCGTCCAGCATCGCGTCCAAGCGTGGGACACCACTGGACACCCGCTCCGTGGAGGCGGCGTACTTCAGCGTCAGAGAAGTGATTGGCAGCACAGAGAATCCCTGCGAGGTAATCAAAAAGGGATATTCATTGGTTTCGTGCTGCGAGCCGCGATATTTGACGATGCGCAGCCGCCGCGTAGAGATCTGGTCCTGCACACGGTGGTCGAGCAGGGGGACACAATCCGCCACGTATTCCTCCAGTCCGTGACGCGTCAACGCGGCGCCGTCGCCGCGTTCGCCGGTGACGATCGTGGTTACGCCTTTGTCTTTGAGCCAGCGAAACAACCGGCGCAGCTCTGCGCGCAGGATAGCTGTGTTCTGTAACCCCGCGAACAACGCTTCGATCGTGTCGAGCACCACCCGCTTGGCACCAATGCTGTCGATGGCATGGCCCAGCCGAATGAAGAGACCCTCTAAATCATACTCTCCCACCTCCTCGATTTCCGCCTGCTCAAGGTGCACGTAATCAAGCAAGAGTTGTTTGCGTGTCACCAGGGCAGGCAACGCGAATCCCAATGAGGCGCAGTTCGCCACCAGCTCTTCGCTGGTTTCTTCGAACGACACGAACACGCCCGGCTCGCCGTGCTCGCGGATGCCATGCACGAGGAACTCCATAGCGAACAGGGTCTTGCCGCAGCCTGCGCCGCCGCAGACTAAAGTGGGGCGGCCTTGGGGCAATCCGCCTTGCGTAATCTCATCCAAGCCCCGGATGCCGGTGACCGCCTTAGGCAACGCCACAGGCGTCGGCTTGGGTTTTGTTCTCATCAGGACCATGAAACGCTACTCCTTGTCTTCCTCTGAGAGTCGTCATTCATCGTTTCTTCATCCTCATCCGTCGCTATCACTCATCGTGAAATAAAAAATCGCCCCTTCCCCAGGCCGCGATTCCATCCAAATTCGTCCGCCGTGCTGCTCGACGATCTTTTTACAAATCGCCAGTCCAATGCCGGTCCCTGGATACTCACTGCGGGTGTGCAGACGTTGAAACACCTGAAAGATGCGCTCGGCTTGCGCCGGGTCGATGCCGATGCCATTGTCGCGTACGCTCAACCGCCAGTGATTGTCGTCCCGCTGCGCAGAGACATGAATCTGGGGCAGCGCTTGGCCACAAAACTTCAGCGCGTTACCGATGAGGTTCTGCAAGACCAGTCCTAAGCGCGTGGGGTCGCCGTGAACGATCGGCAAGGGATCATGAGTAATGACCGCACCACATTCCGCGATCTTCAGTTGTACAGACTCCACGACGCGGGCGAGTAGCGCCTCACAGTCCACTGCCTCAAACTCTGGCGTCCGCCCAGCTCGCGTATAGGCTAGCAAATCACGAATCATCTGTTGCATGCGCTGCGCGCCATCCACGGCAAAGGTAATATACTCCTGGGCCTCGGCATCAAGCGCACCCTCATAGCGCTGAGCCGGCATGGTCACAAAGTTGGAGATGGTGCGTAGGGGCTCATTAAGATCGTGAGAGACAATGGACGTAAACTGTTGTAGTTCAGTGTTGAGGCGTTGCAGCTCCACAAGCAACCGCTCGCGTCCCTTCTCGGCCTCTGTGCGGGCGGTGATGTCGCGGGTGAAGCAGCGGGTATGGAGGAAACGTTCATCTTTCCGCATCACGCTAGAGTCGATCAGCACGTGTTTTACCGTCCCATCCTTGCAGCGGAGCCGCGCTGGATAGTCCTGCAGTATCTCATTGTTGGTGAGTCGTTGGAGAATATCTTGAATCACAGCTGGGTCGTCATGGAACTCGGCGATGTGATGGTTGACATATTCCTCACGCGTATAGCCGAGTAGGTCCAGTTCGGCTTGATTAACGCGCAGAATTATCCCGTCAGGGCCCACCCAGTGAAGGCCTACCGTGGCGTTGTCAAAGAAGTCATCGAGCTCTTGCTCTCTTTCGCGTAGCGCGACCTCGGCCTGTTTGCGCTCGGTGATATCATGCTGCGTCGCGACAAAATGCGTCACCCGCCCCTCGGCATCGCGCAGCGGAGCTATGCGCCATTCCAATACAAACTCACTGCCATCTTTGCGATAGTTAACCGTCTCTCCGTGAAAGACTCGGCCCTCGGTCAAGTCACGGGCCAAACGGTCAAGGACCGCACGGTCGGTCTTCGGCCCTTGCAACAGGCGCGGCGTTTTTCCCAGCACTTCCTCGGCGGTATAACCTGTCATGGTAGTGAAAGCAGGATTAACAAAGGTGATCCGTGGTCCAGGCGTCTCGAGATCCGCATCGGTGATCATGGTGGACTCACCGGCCTGATGCACGGCGGCGTGTAAGTGTTCGAGTTCACGGCGTTGAGCGTCGAGCATGCGTCGCAGTGCGGCCTTTTCAATCGAGTTCGCGACGGCGAGCCGCAGACTCTCCGCGCTTAGTTCATCCTTGCGCAAATAATCATGCGCCCCGTTTTTTATCGCCTCTGCGGCGAGCGCTTCATTGCCCGTCCCGGTGAGCATCACCACTGCCGGACGCGTCCGGAGCGTCATATTTGACTGCAGCTGCGCCAGTACCTCAAGACCATCCAAATCGGGCAGACGATAATCGAGCAGGATACAAGCAGGCTCGAAGGTCTGACATACCGCCAAACCAGCGCCGCCCGTATCCGCTTCCTCAATCAAGTACGCAACGTTCGGGTCACGCTGCAGTTGCCGCCGACATACCGCGCGGTCCTCCGGGTTGTCATCGATAATTAGAATCTTCCACTGCGACATACGTACCCCACAAAAGGTTCACTAAACCTTGGTACTACTTAATCATGCAGGTGCGGGAGCACAACAGTGCTAAACCAGTATGTCCGGATGCTTTGCACCGCCGCGACCAAGCGGTCGTACTCAAGGGGTTTGACGACCTAGCCGCTACAGCCGGTGGCGTAGCAGTGGCTAATGTCGACCGGATTGCTAGAAGTACTCATCACCACGACTGGAATGCTTTTGAGCGTCGAGTTCTGTTTGAGTTGTTCCAACACCGTGCGTCCGTCTTTGCCCGGTAGGTTCAGGTCCAGCAAAATCAGCGAGGGACGTTCAGCCTGCGTATACTGGCCCTGCTGAAACAGGTACTCCAAAGCTTCACTTCCAGTGCTACAGCGCACAAGCGCACAGGGCAATGTGGTCCCTAGCGCCCGTCGCGTAGCATAAAAATCATCATCACTATCTTCTACAATGAGTAATGGACCATAGCGCATGAGCATCTCCCTTAGTCAGTGGAAAAAACGATGAGCGCGAAATGATGAACGATAAACAGAAAATAATTGCTACTCTATTCATCATTCATACTTCATCGTTTATCACTCGTCGCTCTCGACTCTACTGCCTCCTCTCCCCCGCTAACTGTAAAAAAAAATGTCGCCCCTTCGCCCGGCGTGGACTCCACCCAAATGCGCCCCCCGTGGCGTTCGATGATCTTCCTGCAAATGGCAAGCCCGATCCCGGTGCCCGGATACTCACTACGAGTGTGTAAGCGCTGAAATACTTGGAAGAGTCGATTCGTCTGTCGCGGATCAATCCCAATCCCGTTATCCCGCACCGCAAACCGCCAGTAATTGCCGGTGCGCTCGACAGCGATATGAATCTGTAGGGGAGCTTGGCTGCGAAATTTCAACGCATTAGCAATCAGATTCTGGAATACTTGTCCTAACCGTGTTTCGTCCGCCAGCACGGTTGGTAGGGAGTCATGGGTGACGGTGGCGTGACTCTCGGCCACCGCAAGCTGGATCCCTCTTACCACACGCACCAGCAGCGCCTCACAGTCCACGGGCACGCGTGTGATAGCTTGTCCGCCCACGCGCGTGTATTCCAGCAAAGCGCTAATCATCGTTTGCATGCGCTGCGCGCCGTCTGTGACAAAGGTGAGGTAATCCTTATCCTCAGCATCAAGTTTCGTGGGGGAACGACCCATGAACAACTGCAAGAAGTTGCTGATGGTGCGCAGCGGCTCGGAGAGATCGTGGGACACTATATGGGCAAACTGCTGCAGTTCGGCATTGACACGTTGGAGTTCAGCTACCATGTGTTTCTGCTCCTCGATATCCGTATTGGTGCCAAACCACCGCAATACCAGACCTTCTCGATCGCGCACCGGTACGGCACGAATCAGGTGCCAGCGATAGCTCGCGTCTGCCACGCGTCGAAGGCGCGCTTCGTACTCGTAGGGCTGGCCTGTACGCAACGATTCTTGCCAGCGGGCGCGTCCGTCCGGCAAGTCCTCAGGATGCCAAACCGCCTGCCAACCCCAGCCGGCGAGTTGCTCAGCGGTCATTCCCGTGTAGTCGTACCAGCGTTGGTTATAGTAATCGAGAAATCCATCGGCGCGCGCCATCCACACCAGAGCTGGTAATGCCTCCGCCAGCGTGCGCCACCGTTCCTCGCTCTCGGCCAGGGCTGCCTCAGCCTGCTTGCGGGCGGTGATGTCACGAGTGAAGCAGCGCGTGTGGAGGAAGCGGCCTTCTTTCCGCAAGACGCTAGAGTCGATCAAGACGTCTTTTAGCGACCCATCCTTACAGCGGAGCCGCGCCGAATAGTCCTGTAGTATCTCACCGCTGGTGAGTCGTTGGAGAATATCCTGAATCACGGCTGGGTCGTCATGGAACTCGGCGATGTGATGGCCGACATACTCCTCACGCATATAGCCGAGCAGGTCCAGCTCAGCTTGATTCACGCGCAGAATTATCCCGTCAGGGCCCACCCAGTGAAGTCCTACCGTGGCGTTGTCGAAGAAGTCAGCGAGCTCTTGCTCTCTTTCGCGTAGCGCGTCTTGCGCCTGCTTCCTGGCAGTAATATCTCGAAAGACCAGAATCATGCCCAATATACGCCCCTGCTCATTCAGGATGGGCGCGGTACTGTCATCGATGGAACATGCGCTCCCATCTTTACGAATGAGGACAGCATGATTTACCGACCCGTCCACGCCGCCCTCGCGTGACACCTGCGTGACTGGGTTCTCTTCTGATTGCCG
>JAYVFX010000113.1:0-3409 GCA_043772795.1 Deltaproteobacteria bacterium | reverse complement strand
ATGGCCTCACCGGCAGAGGAGAGAGTGTCATGACGACTCTCAATCTCCTCGCCAGTAAACCTCCTGATCTCAGGCGATTACGCAAACGGAATAAAGGTACGTTCCCATTCTGGCAGACGTATCGTGTGATCGATGGTCGGCAAGAGGTTATGGCGCATGGTAGCCGCGACATGCCCATGTGGGGCGACGTATTTATCCGTCAAGAGAACGGCACGATTGCCGATGATGCCCACGCGATTGGCCGCATCTTACAACTGCTCTACTACCTGGAATCGATTCAACAGGATTGAGGCGAACAGCCACAACAACGGAGACTCCCCATGAAAACGATCGGCCATCGCTCATTCCGACACCACACGCACGTACTGACTCTCGCTGTACTCCTGACGATCAGCGGAGTCGTGTTACGTCAGGCCTACGCGCAAGAAGACGAAATCATTGCCGGCGGCAAAGGAAAGTATGAGAAATACTGCGCTAGTTGTCATGGCCCCATGGGAAAAGGCAATGACGACATGGCCCCACTGTTAGTGTCTAAGCCTGCGGATCTCACACAGTTACGGAAAAAGGGGAAAGGCGAGTTTCCCTTCTGGCGCGTGTATCGCGCGATCGATGGCCGGGAAATGGTGCGCGGACACGGCAGCCGCGAGATGCCACTCTGGGGCTTTGTGTTCCAGGTCGAGGAAGGAGCCACCGGCGCGAGCAGTCAAGAAGATGTTGTGCACGGTCGCATCTGGCAATTAGTCTATTTTCTCGAGTCAATTCAGGAGAAGTGAAATTGTTGGTCTATCCGTTGTTCTACTGACTACTGACTACTGACTACTGACTACTGACTACTGACTACTGTTAGAAATACGCCTTCAACACATACTGCTGGATCATGCGGTGCGTATTGAAGAACGAGCCATTGAGCGCGATGGCGTGGGCCATGATCTGCAGAAAGCGTGTACGATCATCATAGAAGAGCGGCATCACCGTCTGTTCCAACTTGTCATATAGTGAGGACACGACGCGAGGGCGGTCCCCTCCGTCGCGTCCGTCTCTGCCAATCGCCCAGCCGGTAATTCCTTCGATACAGCCTTCAATCCACCAGCCATCCAGGACACTGAAACTCGGGACGCCATTCAGCGCCGCCTTCATGCCACTTGTGCCTGATGCCTCCAAGGGCGGCTGTGGGGTGTTGAGCCAGACATCCACACCAGCCGTGAGCAGCTTCGCCACTTCTATATCGTAGTTCTGCAGATAGGTAATGTGAACGTCGCTCTTCAATTGTTCCTTGGCTGCATAGATGCGAGTAATGAGTTCTTTTCCACCCTGATCTTGCGGATGGGCCTTGCCCGCGTACACGACTTGCAAGCCAGGCGTACGTGAGGCGATCCCTCGCAGGCGATCGAGATCGGCAAGCAACAGATCGGCACGCTTGTAGGTTGTCGCCCGCCGCGCGAAACCCAGCGTCAACACATCGACATCCATGCCAGCATTGGTTTCGCGATTGACGTACTGGATGAGGCGATGTTTGGCCTGGGTGTGCGCGTGCCAGATCTCGTCGGTGGGAATGCTCAGCGCATAGCGCAGGCTCAGATTGTCTTGCCGCCATCCAGGAATGTAGCGATCGTAGAGGCGCTGGAACGGTTCGCTTGTCCACGTCACGGCATGCACGCCGTTGGTGATGGAATCGATGATGTAGCCGGCGAACATCAGGCGTGAGACTTCGCCGTGTTTCTTGGTGACGCCGTTGACGTAATGACTCAAGTTGAGCGCCAGATACGTCATATTGAGCATGCCACCGCAACAGAAGACCTCTTGGAGTTCCACAAAAATATCGTGCCGACTCAGTACACGTCCGACCAGGTCAAGGGGAAACTGGTCATGTCCCGTCGTCACCGGGGTATGCGTGGTAAACAGGCATTGGGCGCGGACCGCCTCAATGTCGTCGTGAGTAATCGCCGTACGACCCGCGCGCCGTACCTCCTCGTCAAGCAGTTCTATGGTGAGCAAGCTGGCATGCCCTTCGTTCATATGGAAACGCGTCAGTTGATCATGGCCGAGGGCGCGCAGCATCCGCACGCCTCCGATTCCGAGTATTACTTCTTGACAGAGGCGGTAGTATTGGTCACCGCCGTACAATACGTCGGTCAGCGTACGATCCCACGTACTGTTTTCGGGAAGATCGGTATCGAGAAAATAGACTGGGACGAGGAATCCACCCACCCCTATCACATCATACTTCCAGCAGCGCACGGCCACTGTGCGTCCATCAACAGTTACCGCGACACGGTGAGAAAGTTCTGTGAGAAAATCCCCCATCACCCACGCGGCCGGCTCTTCGTGTTGCCGACCGTCGGGGTCCAACCGTTGATAGAAGTACCCTTTCCGATGCAGCAGGGTCACAGCAACCATGGGCACTTTCAAGTCCGCGGCTGAGCGAATGGTATCGCCGGCGAGTACGCCGAGTCCGCCGCTGTAGGTGGGTATGTCCGCGTCGAGTCCGATCTCCATCGTGAAGTAGCCGATCGCCCGATGTGAGTTCATGAAGTCGTAGTGCTCCGTGTGGTTGTGAAGTAAAAAGATCCTTTGATCTCATGATACCTACAGATTGATCATACGTCTTCTCTCTTTAAGCAATTTTCTTACCGTGGGTGAGTGCGACCTCTCCCGAATGATGATGTCCGCCCACTCCTGTAAATTTCGACGCACGAATCGTGAAAAGTGGAAACACCACTTTGCCGCTACTCCTGGACGCTCTGATCTTGACCGTCTCCGTCAACAGCGTCGGTCGGTGCCCGACTACTCTGCGCGTCCGACCCGACGGTTTTGTGGTGCCGGGCAACACACTCTCTGGCGTGGTCTCACCGTTGCTCGAACTTACCCTAGGCGATAGCCAGGTACTGTCATCATAGCCAATATCCGTCCATCGTCGGCACCCTAGCGCTGGACACGCGGGCCCCGGATTGTCCGTGACACGCCAGGTCCCACCGCTCACGATAGATTTCGTGATAACCCCTGTGTCCGCGGCCATCAGACGTGACGGGGTCATCAGTGTTATTGCCGCCAATACTGCGACAAGAACTGTCAACGACTTGTTCATGGCGATCTCCTTACCAGCGCGCAAGGTCGTGACGAGAGTCCGTTTTGTTCCTCGACACATGATGTTTTCTCCTTTTGCAGTGTCACTATCGGTTTCTTCAATGGTGGTCATGGGTAAACCTCTCCACGTTCGTGGGCTGGTGGCCCACGCTGCACTGGTCCCAACTTAAGCCTTCCATCGCTGATTTTCCCTGCGTAAGACGCTTACCGGTCCCCTCTCCCCTCATGGGAGAGGGCTAGGGAGAGGGGGCCAGTGAAAAAAGCACCCTGTTCACCCTCTCCTGTATCCTCTCCCATCAAGGGAGAGGAGAGAAAACAGAGCGGC
>JAYVFX010000112.1:0-6569 GCA_043772795.1 Deltaproteobacteria bacterium | reverse complement strand
AAAAGGACATGCGGTTGTTGATTCGATGGCCACATACTTCCGTGGTCTTATTGCGGCCCTGCGCAAGAATCCACAGGGCGACATTCTCAGCGCAATGATTGCCGCAGAAGAACAAGGCGATCGGCTCAGTGAAGATGAATTGTTGGCTAACTGTATTCTCCTCTTCTCTGCCGGCCATGAGACGACAGTGAACCTGATCGGCAATGGCCTGCTCGCACTGTTGCGTAACCCAGAGCAAAAGTTACTCCTCCAAGAGAATCCCAACTTTATTCAAAGTGCTGTCGAGGAATTCCTACGTTACGATGGTCCGGTACAACTGACAGGCCGCAGCGCGAAAGAAGACATCGATATTGGTGGCAACCGTATTCATCAGGGCGAACTAGTAATGACGGTTCTTGCTGCAGCCAACCGTGATCCCGCTCAATTCGCCAATCCCGATCAACTCGATATTACGCGTGAAAGTAATCAGCATGTTGCTTTTGGACATGGTATTCATTTTTGCCTCGGAGCCGCACTAGCCCGGGCTGAGGGGCAATTGGCTATTGGGACCCTTCTTCGTCGGATGCCCCGTGTAGTGTTGATTGACGAAACCCCACCATGGCGGCCGGCATTCACGTTGCGTGGGTTGCAAACGTTACCTGTCACTTTCTGACCACGAATCACGCATCATGTGTTACGTGTTGCATGATCCGAAATCCAAAGTGACAAAGGGGAGAAGGCTATGGCAACAACCGCCCTCATTACCGGTGCATCCACAGGGATTGGTTACGAACTGAGTAAATGTTTTGCGGCTGACCATCACAATCTGATCATCGTGGCCCGACAGGAGCAGCGGCTACGGCAGGTTGCCGAAGAACTCACCAAACAGTTTGGTATTGCTGTGAAGGTTGTCGCCGCTGACCTCGCACAACCAGACGCGCCGCCGAAAATCCTAGAAGCCGTGCGCAAAGACTCCTTGCAGGTCGACTACCTCGTTAACAATGCCGGTTTTGGCTTAGGTGGAAAATTTGCCGAGACTGATCTCGCCGTCGAACTCGGAATGATGCAAGTGAACATGACAGCGTTGGTATCCCTGACCAAGCTTTTTCTGTCCGAGATGATTGCCCGCAGGTCAGGGAAGATTATGAATGTTGCGTCCACTGCGGCGTTTCAGCCTGGGCCACTGATGGCTGTGTACTACGCAACAAAGTCTTTTGTGCTTTCCTTTTCTGAGGCTATAGCCAACGAACTCAAAGGAACTGGCGTGACCGTCACGGCCCTTTGTCCAGGACCGACGGAATCTGAGTTTCAGAAACGTGCGCATATTGAAAACACACGCTTGATTAAAAGCAAGTTGATGGGCTGGATGACGTCTGAACAGGTCGCCAAGATTGGGTATCAGGGATTCATGCAAGGGAAGCGACTTATTATCCCTGGCCTATTGAACAAGATCGGGGTGCATTCCACGCGATTTTCTCCACGTGTGGTTACCACGCAAATCGCGCGCATGGTACAAGAGAATCAGTAATCTCTTGTGCTCTGGTGCAGATTCCCGTTTTCGCGGGAATGACGTTCCCCCAGCTATCTATCAAAACCTTCCTGACTGAGTACTAGTGATGGAATCAGCTTCAGCGGAAATCGCTGAAACCGATCTGGACCGAGTCGTTGTAGTTCTTGCTGACATGTTTCCAAGCGGGCAACGAAATTGGCAAGCTCAATGTCAAGAAACGTTGGTTGGTGTGGGCTGATTTTGGCGAGTCCATCATGCAAGAGTGCGATTGCACCACGAAAGTTGCGATTGCCGAGGTGATGGAAGGCAACGGCAATCTGGATAAGCCCTTGTAAAAAGAGTCGGACTTCTCCGCTTTCTAGCTTCCATTGATCTTCTAGAACCTCGTGTACTTCAAAGAACAGCTGGTGATTAAACAACTGTACAGCCTTGCAAAGCGCAATTGTCCGTTGATCCCCGCTTTCCTCAGGGATCCACGAGGTGAGGGCTGCTGCGTACTGTATAAGTTTAGTAGCAGTTGAACCGTAATCTTCAGTAAGGGGTGGAGCAAGAGTTGCGTACTCTCGCCCGTGTCGCGTTTCCCAAGAAAGAAGCGGGCTGCGCTGTAACCCTGCTGCCGCCTCGGTCGATTGCTTAACAGGAAGTGCAGAGCACAAAGCCTCGACAGGTACAGACGTCGGGGGAACAGTGGTTGTATTGCAGTATGCGGCGAGGCACCGCAACGCCACGGCAGCCTCGGGCTTATCAAGTGCATCGAGGATAGCCTCGGCAAGAAGGTTTCGGGCAGCAATTCTCACGATGCTAACTCAACGATCGTTGCACCACCGCCACCTTCGGTGCGGGCGGCTTCGTTGTATGAGGCGCAATAGGGAGAGTTGGACAGAAATTCGCGTATAGCGCGCCGCAACGCGCCAGTGCCCATCCCGTGGACGATGCGAACCGAGTTCTGCTGATTCAATACGGCGCGATCGAGAAATTCTTCAAGTCGCGGTAACGCCTCATGGACACGCAACCCTAATAGGTTAAGCTCTGACATGCCCGACGGTTGGCTGTTTACCGAGACTCGAACGGTGCGTTCCTGTTTCTCCTGCGACTTGCGCACTTGATCAGCAGCTACTTCAAAAGTCAGTCCACCAGAACGAATCCGTGCTCGATTCCCTTGCAGGGTAATCAACTCGCCACGAATTTTACTCTCCCGAAGCTCAACGAAATCTCCGATCTCTGGAGGTGTTTCAACCGGAGTGGGTGTGGGCCTCACTTCCTGTTCCTTAACCGCCACATCTTGCCCGCGTTGGTGCAGAAATTGCGTCAGTCTCTGGCGAGCATCGGGTCGAGCAGCGCGCAGGTTAGCAACGACCTCTCGGCCCTCATCACGGACTTGCCGTAACAACATCTTCGCTTCGGCAGCGGCCTCCTGCCACACTCGTCGTCGTTTTTCTTCAACTTCAGCAAGTAAGGTTTGGTGCTGCGCACGGAACGCTTCAGCTTGGGCGCGGTCGTTGGCCGCTTGGGTCCGGTCACGCTCAAGAGTCGAACGCACTTCTTCCAGTTGTACGAGCGCCTGGGCAAATTGGCGCTCCTCTGTGGTTAATGTCGCTTCGGCAGCGGCACAAACTTCTTCAGGAAGTCCGAGACGCTTTGCCATCGGCAGGCCCAAACTTTGTCCCACTGTATTATAGGATAACTGATAGTGTGGCGTCAATGTATCGAGATCGAAAGATACCGCAGCCACCTGATAATCTCCATCAGCTAGGGCAAAAAGCTTTACTGGTGTGAGGTGCGTTGAGGCGGCGACGTGTATTCCGCGCGCCTTAAGGTGTTTCAGCAGTCCACAAGCGAGTGCGCCGCCCTCGATCGGATCAGTACCACCGCCTGGTTCATCAAAAAGAACGAGCGCTGGTGCCGTAATTGCGCTCAGGATCTCGGCGACATTCCGCACATGGGCCGAGAAGGTCGATAAACTCTGCTCAAGCGACTGGGCGTCGCCGATATCGGCAAATACTCCACCGAACAACGGCAAGCGACTTTCTTCTTGAGCGGGAATCAGCATGCCACTCTGTGCCATCAGACACAGCAGGCCCAACGTTTTGAGAGCTGCGGTTTTTCCGCCAGTATTTGGGCCGGTGATAACCAAGCCGCTCTTGCCTTCAGGGATCAATACGTCGATTGCGGTGATGGGCTTTCTCGTAGCAACCAAAAGTGGGTGGCGAGCACTGCGTAACCGTACTTCGGAACCACCAAGGAGCGGTTTGCTACAGCGATATTTGTGAGCGAACAGGGCATTGGCGTACAGCACATCAACTTCTGTCAACGCGATAAACACGCCCTCAAGCTGCGGAGTTTCTTCTCGTACTAAATCGGTGAGCCAGAGAAACAAGCGGTGCTCTTCCGCTTCCATTTCTTTGCGCGCCAGCAGTAACCGATTGTTTAACTCTACCGCGAAGAGCGGTTCGATGAATAAGGTCTCGCCAGAGCCTGAACGGTCTTGGACGATACCGGAAAGGCGCGATTGAAAATTAGGACGCACAGGGATGACAAAACGATTGTTCCGAATAGTGATGTAGGTATCAGCAATGACATCCTTCGCTTGTGAGGAACGTAGCACTTGCTGAAGGCGTTGTTCGATTTCTCCGCTCAGGGTCCGTAACCGACGTCGCAATGCGCGCAATTCCGGGCTTGCTTCATCTTTCAACGCGCCGCGTTCATCAAGACAGCGAGATAATGTGTCCTCAAGTTCGGTGAACGTGACCAAGCGCTCAGGCAGGTCCTGGAGATGGGACCGCTCCTCGACATGACGACGAAAGAACGTCGAGAGTGTACGTGAAAGAGTGATGATTTCCAGGACTTCTAGGAGTTTCGCTCCTTCGAGCGCTGCGCCGAGGTGTGCGGCCCACTGTAACGCTGGACGAATGTCTGGGAATTCTCGTAATGGTATAGTGAGGTGCTCTTCCAGCAGACGGAAAAACTGCCACGTTCGTTCACTGATCGTTTCTACTGTTGCCGCCGCTGTCTGTGGATGAAGCGCAAGACAGGCTTCCTGGCCAGCCGGGGACAGTGCGTGGCCCGCTAACAGGGATAACACCTTGTCAAATTCAAGAGCTTGTAAATCGCGTAGGCGCATAGTGAACTTTTGCTTGTTCACAACGAACTAGTTGCTCTTAAACCAAACTTCAAGAGATCGGCACACCAGAGTTGTCACCCTGAACGAAGTGAAGGGTCTCTCAGAGAGATTCTTCGCTACGCTCAGAATGACGTAGCTGGGTGGTCGCATCGGAAAGTGTACGAATGTCATGCATTCTGGTTTAGCATATAGCATAGAGATTGCACCCTGTGGTTACCCTGTAATCTATGGTAAAGAAGACAAATCTTACCCCGCTGAGGAACAGACGGACAGCACCGTTCTGCCGCCACAGGAGGGGAGGGCAAAGATGACGGTCGAAGAACTCATTACTGAAGTGACGACATTATTGCAGCGCGAAGGCCGTATTTCTTACCGGATCTTGAAGCGACGGTTCAATCTTGACGACGAGTATCTGGAAGATCTCAAGGCTGAGCTGATTGACGCCAAACGTGTCGCTGCGGATGAGGACGGCAAGGTGTTGGTGTGGGTCGGGGCTTCGCCAGTTTCAAGTTCAAAGTTTCAAGTTTCAAGTTCCCCTCATCCTCCCGTTCCACAGACTCCGAACCCCGAACTCTCCCCCGTGAGCTACACACCTCCCCATCTGGCTGAGCGGATTCGTGCGGCAGTGCTGACGGAAGGTGAACGTAAGACCATCACTGCCCTTTTTGCCGATCTCAAAGGCTCGACCGCCTTGATCGAAGGTTTGGACCCCGAAGAAGCACGAGCGATTATTGATCCGGCACTACAAGTGATGATGGACGCCGTGCATCAATATGACGGCTATGTGGCGCAAGCGTTGGGCGATGGCATCTTTGCCTTGTTCGGCGCACCGCTGGCCCATGAAGATCATCCCCAGCGGGCGCTCTATGCCGCGCTGCGCATGCAAGAAACGATGCGCCGCTATGCCGATACCCTGCGCGCTAAAGGCTATCCGCCGCTGCAGATGCGGGTGGGCATCAACACCGGCGAAGTGGTGCTGCGCTCGATCCGCAAAGATGACTTGCATGCGGACTATGTCCCGGTCGGACATTCCACGAACTTAGCGGCGCGCATGGAACAGCTCGCTAATCCCGGCACGATCGTCGTTTCCGCCTATACCCACCGCCTAACCGACGGCTACTTTGCCTTCAAGGATTTAGGACCCACGCAGATCAAGGGAGTGGAAGAAGCCTTCAACATCTATGAAGTGCTCAGTGTGGGTCCACTGCGCACGCGGTTGCAAGTGGCGGCACGGCGGGGACTGACGCGGTTTGTCGGACGCCAGAGTGAGATGGAGCAGCTCCAGCGGGCGTTAGAGCAGGCCAAAGCCGGGCATGGGCAAATTGTCGGGACGATGGGCGAGCCAGGCTTAGGCAAATCCCGATTGTCCTACGAGTTCAAGCTGCTCTCCGTGAGCGGATGTCTGGTGTTGGACGCCTATTCGGTGTCGCACGGCAAAGCGACGGCGTATTTGCCGGTGATCGAACTGCTCAAGAGCTACTTTGATATTCAGGCCCAGGATGATGAGCGCAAGCGACGCGAGAAAGTCACCGGCAAAGTGCTGAGTTTAGACCGGAGCCTGGAAGACACCTTGCCGTATCTGTTTGCCTTGTTGGGGATTCCCGACCCCAGCGCATCTTTGCAGCAGATAGACGCGCAGATTCGGCGGCGACGGACGTTTGAGGCGCTCAAGAAGCTGTTCTTGCGCGAAAGTCTCAATCAGCCGTTGATTCTGATCTTTGAGGACCTCCACTGGATTGATGAGGAGACGCAAGGTGTCTTGGACGTGCTCAGTGAGAGCGTAGCCAGCGCCAAGCTGCTGCTCTTGACTAATTATCGCCCGGAGTACCGCCATGAGTGGGGGCAGAAGACGTACTACACGCAATTACGGTTAGCGCCGTTAGGCCAAGCGGAAGCGGAGGAGCTGCTGGACGTGCTGTTAGGTGAGTTCGGGTCCCCTCTCCCTCAAGGGGAGAGGGC
>JAYVFX010000111.1:0-2969 GCA_043772795.1 Deltaproteobacteria bacterium | reverse complement strand
ACGACCCTCGACGGACTCATGTGTCGTCGTCAGATTAGTGTGTCCTGGGACGGCTATCTGTATGACTGCGACTTCAACCAGATGCTCGAGATGAAAGTTGGCAACGGCAAACCGTTTCGGTTAGGCGAGAAGTCTGCTGCTGAACTCGTTCGCTTGTTAGAGGAAAGAGACATTCTCGTCAACTCTCACTGTTACGGGTGTACGGCTGGCGCTGGTTCAAGTTGCGGCGGAAGCCTGCAGTGACGGACTAAGCGATAGATGCCTATGGCCCCCTCTCCCTAGCCCTCTCCCACGAGGGGAGAGGGAATTGGCCAGCATCCCCTTCTTATCCTCTCTCCCCTGGCGGGAGAGAGTTAGAGAGAGGGGGTTGCAATAACATTCGGCATTTTCAATGCGATGACTCCCCAAAATCAACAGTACGGACTTTTAGGTTTAGGCTTCGCGTTGGACTCCATTACCGCGCTATTGCTATAACAGAAGAAGTCCAAGGGAGTTTCATGAACACATCACCGCAGATCGAGCAGTTATCCATCAACACCATTCGCACACTCGCTATGGACGCTGTCCAGCAAGCGAATTCCGGGCATCCCGGCACCGCCATGGCGCTGGCCCCAGTCGTCTATAGCTTATGGCAACAGTTTTTGCGTTTCGATCCAGACGATCCCATTTGGCCCAACCGCGACCGCTTTGTTCTGTCCATCGGGCATGCTTCGATGCTGCTCTACTCCATGCTCCATCTTACCAGTGTCAAAGCCGTCAACCCCAAGTATGAAACGTTGGGCCAACTGTCAGTGACACTCGACGATATCAAACGCTTTCGCCAGCTCGACAGTAAAACTCCCGGACACCCTGAGTATCGCTGGACGTCAGGCGTGGAAACTACGACCGGTCCGCTCGGGCAAGGCGTCGCCACCAGCGTCGGTATGGCGCTTGCCGGTCGTTGGATGGCGCAGTACTTTAATCGACCTGATTTTGAGCTGTTCAACTATCGCGTTTATGCGCTGTGTGGTGACGGGTGCATGATGGAAGGCGTCTCCGGTGAGGCCGCTTCTATCGCTGGTCACTTGAAGTTATCAAACCTCTGTTGGGTCTACGACAACAACCACATTACCATTGAGGGGAACACCAGTTGGGCATTTAGCGATGACGTGGCCACTCGCTTTATCGGCTACGGCTGGAACGTTACTCGCGTCGGCGATGCGAACGACCTGGAGATGCTCGCCCGCGCATTCACAACCTTTCAGAAAACAACTGACCGCCCTACCCTGATTATCGTCGATAGTCACATCGCCTATGGGGCACCACACAAGCAAGACACGCATGCCGCGCATGGTGAACCGCTTGGTGAAGAAGAGATCAAACTTACCAAACGAAACTACGGGTGGCCGGAAGACGCGAAATTCCTTGTCCCTGACGGTGTGTACGATCACTTTCAGCAAGGGATAGGCAAGCGAGGCCATGAACTCCGCGAAGCGTGGATGGCAAAGTTCACAGCGTATCAAGCGCAACATCCAGAGCTAGCAGATCAACTCTACAAAATGCAGCATCGGCAGCTTCCAGACGGGTGGGACAAAAATCTTCCTACATTTCCAACCGATCCTAAGGGTGTTGCAGGGCGCGATGCGTCAGCGCAGGTCCTCAACGTTCTCGCCAAGAACGTGCCCTGGCTCATTGGTGGGTCCGCCGATTTAGCACCCTCAACAAAAACACGCTTGACCTTTCCCGAGGCAGGTGACCTGACAGCAGAGAACTATGGAGGCCGCAACCTTCACTTTGGCGTACGTGAACATGCGATGGCGTCGCTTCTTAACGGTCTCTCCCTATCCAAAGTCCGTCCGTACGGTTCAGGTTTCTTGATTTTCAGCGATTATTCTCGTCCGGCGATTCGGCTCAGCGCACTGATGGAAATTCCCGTGATTTACATTTTTACACATGATTCCATCGGCGTTGGCGAAGATGGTCCGACCCATCAACCGATTGAGCAACTGGCGTCACTCCGAGCGATTCCTGGTCTGATGACTTTACGTCCCGCGGACGCCAACGAAACCGTCGAAGCCTGGCGTATCATCATACAGCAACATCACGAACCGGTTGCGCTGGTTCTCAGCCGTCAAGCACTTCCCACCATCGATCGAACAAAATACGGGGCAGCGGCCGGTGTAGCGCGAGGCGCCTATGTTTTGGCGGATGCTGGAAATGGCAAACCTGAAGTGATCTTGCTCGCCAGCGGCAGTGAAGTCTCGTTGTGTCTGCAAGCCTATGAACAACTCAAAACAGACGGTATCAACTCCCGCGTTGTCAGCATGCCCTCCTGGGAACTGTTCGAGCATCAGAATCAGGCATATCGCGTCAGCGTTCTACCGCCTGAGATCACTACTCGTGTTGCGGTCGAACAAGCGGCGACTTTTGGCTGGGAACGATACGTCGGCTTGACTGGGCACATTATCGGGATGAAGACTTTTGGGGCTTCTGCTCCGCTCAAGGAGTTACAGAATAAATTTGGCTTCACCGCTGCCAATGTCGTCGCCGCGGCCAAAGATCAACTTGCACGGAAAAAATAGACGAGGGAAATGTAGTTGTAGGGACACGGCGTGCCGTGTCCCACTGGTCACAAATTAGCGACAGAGGTTGGTTTTTGGTTGTGGCGCCACACCTTTAGGTCCCTTCTCCCTGCGGGAGAAGGTCAGGATGAGGGAGACAAGATTGATGCCGATACCGGCAAAGTCATGGCGAGTTGGCGTTGTCTCCTCTCAGTGAAAGGCCAGCAACCTCGTGTGGCGTGGGCTCGATCTATACTGCACACGGGAACACAATGCGCCTTTGCTCACGGGCATAAATGTGCGTGCTACGCGACGGCGCCGGATGAATCCGGCTGAAAGCCCCATTTATGGGGCGGTGTTGCTGTAGCACAGCGATTCATCGCCGTATTATGAAGAACAACAAAAGCGCAATTCGTGACCGTGCCGAGC
>JAYVFX010000110.1:0-3094 GCA_043772795.1 Deltaproteobacteria bacterium | reverse complement strand
CTCGTCGAACCGGAGAAGATCGACCAGGTAAAGGAGATTTTATCCAAAGCAAAACAAAAAGGGGTGACGATTCTCGTCCCGCAAGATCATGTTGTGGTTGCAGAGTTGCAACCTAATGCCGCCTCTTCAACCACTTCTAGTGCCGACATTCCCAACGACCGGCTCGGTGTTGATATCGGCCCGCAAACAATCGAGACCTTTCGTACCGCATTGCGTTTGGCACGAACCATTCTTTGGAATGGGCCGATGGGGGTATTTGAAATGCCTCCGTTTGACCGCGGGACACGTGCGTTAGCAGAAACCGTCGCCAACACTTGCTGTTTTAGCATTGCAGGCGGAGGGGACACCGTAGCAGCGCTGACACAGGCAGGATTGGCGAATAAGATCAGCCATCTCTCGACTGGAGGCGGAGCCTCACTCGAATTCCTTGAGGCAGGAGATTTACCTGGACTTGCTGCCTTACGGGTATAAATGCGGTGTAAATTCAGGGTGAACCCTACTCACAGTCAGTGCCCCCCTTTTCTGCCTACTCCTTTTTTGCTAGATCATGTTCACTCTCTTCGCATATGGGGATGACGTGGCACCGAACACAAAGGCTGACAAGGACAATCCGGAAGGTAGAGCAATGAACCGTCGCGCCGAACTGAAAGTCCGATAGACACGGTATGACGCAGACACTGTAGTACACTGGACGCCAAGGCGAAAACCCCGTCTTGGCGTTTTGTTTGTCGGCCACAAGCCTAGATGGGTGTGCTGACGAACAAACATCCACAAAGCTGAATTATATGTCAGGAATCATTTACCTACGTAGCAAACAAGTCATCATCATTATTGTCACTTTCATGCTGCTCGTTACTCCGGCACTAGCCGGTGCTGCGGGAAAAGCACAGAAAGGGCATACCACCAAAAAGACCAAAGCCAAATCTGCTAAGGCTCAGACGGCACCCATTCCGCAAATCGATGAGGGTACCGTACGTACAGCTTTCGAGACCTTCACGCAGGAGTGGATGGCGAAACTCGCTGAAGCAGAAGAGTATCATCGTAAAGAACAAGCAAAAGTAACACAGACGTCTGATGGTTTCTCAGCCGAATATGTTGGGTATCTGCCACAGAGATCCATAGAGGTAAAGAAAACAGCATACGATGACACACCCTTCGTCGGTACGCTCTCCTACTACGAGCGCACCCTCCGCTGTACAGGCAAAACAAAAGAGGAAGCTCTTCAAGGTCCTTTTCAACAAGTAGATACTATTCCAGTACGAGAAATATTTCGCTTCACTAACGGGAAATGGGTATATTAGTATTCAAGAACGAGGTCTCCTATTGAGACAGCTCTTCTCTCGTCCTTACACGTGATTCTTCTTCTCTATTGTCTGATATGAACAACCAGCAAAGGTGACGGAACATCATCAATATGAGGCATAAAGATGGCCCATAGCAGGTATAGACAGTATTCCTTTCAGGCCTGTGTCCTTTCGGTCTTTCTCTGCACCCTTCCCTCCCTACTCCACGCCGAAGAGAAAAATTGGAAAGTGACACAAGAAATGCTGCCGAACGGAGTACAAGTTGTGATGCTTGAGGATCACCGCGCCCCGGTCGTCACTTTGCAGGTGTGGTACAAAGTCGGGTCGCGCAACGAACGGCCAGGAATTACCGGTATCTCGCATTTACTTGAGCACCTCATGTTCCGTGGCACCCCCAAATATGGCCAAGGAGAATTTTCTCGTCTTGTCCAGGGCAAGGGCGGCGCTCACAACGCCTTTACTGCCGACGATCACACCGTGTATTTCGAGAATGTCGCCGCCCCACATCTCGATCTTTTGCTCGGGCTTGAAGCTGACCGCATGGCGAACCTCACACTGGATGAGACGAGCTTCTCGGCCGAGCGCAAAATCGTTATGGAAGAGCGTCGCATGCGAACCGCAGACGAACCCGCGGCAGATTTATATGAACAGGTCACTGCGTCTGCATATACCGCACATCCGTATGGCTGGCCTGTCGTCGGCTGGATGAGTGACCTTGAAAGAATGACCCTTGCCGACGTCAAAGCGTATCGACAGATCTACTACGCGCCGAACAACGCCATTGTTGTCATCGCAGGTGATGTTTCTCCTGATACTTTGCTGCCAAAAATCAAAGCGACGTTTGGTTCCATTCCCACGGGCGCAGCTATACCGAAAGTGACATCCGAAGAGCCCCAGCAGCGGGGAGAACGGCGCGTGACCCTCAAACGGCCGGCCTCATTGCCACTTTATGTCGCCGGTTACCATGTGCCCAATCTCAAAGGTGAAGATAGTTTTCCCCTGGCACTGCTGTCCGTCGTCCTCGCAGGAGGGCGAAGTTCACGACTACAAACCTCACTGGTTGAACAGAAAGCCCTCGTCCTCAGTGCGGATGCAGATTACGACCAGTCCTCCATCGATCCCCCGTTGTTCACCTTGTCAATGCGACTCGCACCAGAGAAGCGTTGGCAGGATGCCGAACGGGCGCTCTACCAGGAAGTCGAACGATTGAAAACTACTCGGGTCAATCAAAAGGAACTGGACCGCGCCAAAAACTTGGTAGAGTCCTCCTTTGTCTACGGACAAGACTCAATCTTCTATCGCGCGATGCAAATTGGCGAGTATGCCTCTTTGGGAAACTGGGAACTTATTCACAAATTCATTCCAGGAATCCGCGCAGTTTCTGCCGCTGATATACAACGAGTCGCTAAAACCTATCTCCGCGAAGATAATCGTACAGTTGGCGTCCTGATTCCAGAAGGCAAACCAATTCGCGAACGACCCTCAGGCGCGACGAGAGGCCCTTTGCATTAACGACAGATCACCAGGCTATCTGTTCCAGCGCAAACGCACGAAAGAGTGAGGATGAAACACCGATTACTGTACCTCGTGTTATTGCTACTTCTCTGTGCGGGTTCGTCCCACGCCGCCCCACTCGGCACCCGTACTACCCTCGATAACGGCACTATTCTTTTGGTTGCTGAACGTCCGAACATTCCCATGGTCGTCATCAATATCTTGTTCAAGAGCGGAGCTGCCGCAGACCCCGCTGGAAAAGAGGGAGTCGCCAATCTTACCGCAGAACTCTTAAC
>JAYVFX010000109.1:0-3723 GCA_043772795.1 Deltaproteobacteria bacterium | reverse complement strand
GGCGATTTACCGACCATAAGCGTTCCTAGCTCTTGAGCCGGAAAACGTAAACCAATGTAGAACGTACCAAACAAGCCATACTTCGCGCTTGCTTCATCGAAGCGCATTTCATAGACCAGCTTCTTGAATACCAGCGGATCATCAGCGAAGAGATCAACACCCCATTCCCAATCATCGAAACCGATCGAGCCAGAAATAACCTGGGTGATCTGACCGGCGTATTTGCGACCGATCGTACCGTGATCACGCATCATTAAGTGCCGCTCAGCAATGGGGGCACTGTACCAATTGTCGACTTCTCCGCGCTTCTTATCCATCGGATAGAAACAGACATAGCGGCGTGGGGGAATCTCGGACCACAGACGCTGACTCATTGCTTGTCGCTGTCGCGCAAGCTCGGCGTCAACCGACTGTTGCCATTCCGCTGTTCCCGGTTGAATTCCCTTCTCCTGCAACGAGGAGTACAACCGCATGCTTCCTTCGTACAAGCCCATTTCGACGACTGATAAATAGGATGTCGTTGGTTCGAGGAACTCGTGAAAACGGAGTGTCGCCAGTTGTAATTCGGCTTCGTTCAGTTCATCGAACGTTTTGCGAAAATGTAACAGGAGCAGATCTCCCTTGTGACCGAGCATGGAGAAAATAGCACTCTGCCCGTCTTTTCGTTGTTCCATTGCGCCGAGAACAGCACTCGCCTCTTCAACGATTTTTTTCTGTTCCACCGCAGAGAGCGCGTGCCATGCTGTCCAGCGAATACGGAACATTTGGTGCAGCATACTCCAGCCTTCGAGCGTGAGCGGAACCGGAGGCATAGCTGATGTGTGAGTTTCAGGTTGAGTCATTCCCTGTTCGTGTTTCATAGTATTCATCCTTAGATTGCTTGCTTGAGGGCAGTCATTAGCTCCCTCAAATTACCACACGCTAAGACGATGTCACAGGCAGGCTTGTAGAGCTTCATCACGCTGTCGCCAGTGTTCCACCGCGCGAGCGGTTCAGGATTGAGCCACACGAGCTTCTTAGCCGATTCACGTATGCGAGCTAATAAATCCGGACGTGGCGGACGGCGGTTGTTCCGCGCATCACCAAGAATAAGCACGAGTGTTTGGTGCGTGAGAATCTGCTCACCGTCGTTCTGCCAGAACTGTTGCAGGACTTTACCAAAGTCAGACCGTGCATAGAGATCGAGTTCTGCATGCGGTACAACGTGCCCGTTCTCGAATGACACTTCGCACAGACGGTCGATATATGCGAACGTCCGAACCCGTCGGAAATATGAGGATGCCGGAGCAATAAGCGCGAGCAGAAAGTCGGTCACCGTTGCCACAGAACCGGACAGATCGCAGAAAACAAGAAGATCCGGCTTCCCTGGTTTTCGCCCACGTAACAGGAGCTTCATTGGTACGCCACCGTGACTCATCGAAGCACGGATCGTACGGCGGAAATCAAGCCGACCATGTTTGCGTGGTTTGTAGCGGCGACTCAGTCGAGCGCGGAGTTGGCGAGCGAGAACTTCAAGCAGTTCCTCGGTTTCCTCTACGTCACGAGCATCGAAGAGGTGGAAGGGTTTTTCAAGCAGCGCCTTACGTTTCGGGGCTGGGGGCTGAGGACTGGGGGCTGGCTTCTGATCTTCCTGTTTCTCTTGGCCGTATTCTTTGCGCTGCGTCTCTGAGATTGAAGAGGTCGGGCCCGATTCGCGTTCTTTTTGTTGCTCTGAGCGTTGTAAAGTCGTGGACTCGCGAGGTTGCTGCTTTTCCGGGGGGTGTTCTTGCGGGTGGCCACGATTTCCTGGTGTCTTGGTTTGTTGTTGTTCTCCCTCGCCAGAGCTGATTTGGAGTTTGCCTTTCCGCTGTCTCTTTGGACCCGCAAAGAAACGAGTAAACACTTCGTCAAAGGTGAAGCGATCGTCTTCTTCTTTCACCAAACTCGTAGCGAGTGCTTCACGAAGAAGCTCGCGCTCAAGACCAACCGCACCCATAGCCTCCATTGCGTCCATACTTTCGGCAACGGAAATGCGGAGTCCTGCGGTACGGAGTTCGCTGATGAAACGGAGAAGCGCTACGCGCATACAATTCACAAACTGGAAGTTGGGAAAAAAGGGGAAACGGGGAAATGGAAGACAGTAAAGAGAAATTCCCCCCTTTTCGCCTTTTTGCCTTTTCCCCCACTCCCTCACACCCGAGGTTTCCGCTTTTCCCGATACGTTTCCATTGACTCGCTAAACTCGGCAGTTTCTAACGAGGCCGCACGGCCACGATCGATTCCTTCCACGAGTGCGTGGAGATCCAGCCTCCACGATTGACCCAGCAGATGCTTGACAGCGGCGGCGGCTTTCCCGCCCACCTGTAAGCAGCGCTCGGCGAGCTTCTTCGTTTCCGTTGCGAGATCTTCAGGTGGAACGACCTTTGTCAGCAGTCCCCACTGTTCGGCTTTTGCTGCATCAAACCGTTCACCGAGAATGACAATCTCCTTTGCTTTCGCTAGACCGATGAGTTGGGGTAAACGGTACGTTGCCGTAGCGTCAGCAGGAGCGCCGTACAGCACTTGTGGTGAGGAAAAAAAGGCGGCGCTGCTCGCAATGCGAAAATCGCAAGTGAGGATCAACTCAAATCCCGCACCCAGACATGGACCATGGATCGCAGCGATGGTTAACTGATTCAAGTTGTCGAGAATTTGGAGCGCACGTTCCCACGGCGCCCACGTTGTGCGGATTGCCTCGACAGTAGTCGGACGTTGAGATGCTGCGCGCAAATCCATACCAGAACAAAACGCGCGTCCTTCACCTTTGAGAACAACAACACGCAGGGTGGTATCAGCTTGAATAGCCTTACACGCCTCTTCCAAGTCTGAAATGAGTTGATCGTTGACGGCATTGAGTGAGGCAGGACGATCAAGAATCAGAAACCCAAGCGGCCCTTCTTTTTCGACGCGAATAGTATCCCATTCCATGCACGGCCTCCCGCGAAGCGAGTTGCAAGTTTCTGGTTTCTAGTCCCAATTCCCAGCTTTTTTTTACTGGCTGCTGTTTACGCTTTTGTGTCTGCGTACCATAGCAAACTACTCTCGCTTTGACAGCGTCTTTGCGTTTGTCGCTTGCCCACCTTAAAGAAATTGGGCTGGTCTGATAAGTCAGTAGTCAGTAGTCAGTAGGCGGGCGGAGCGCGGTGGCACCGTCATGCCGAACGCTGGCCGCTGATCGCTGAGCGTTTAGCAGCAAGGAGAGAAAACCACCTACATGGCAATCACGCTTACGCAATTACTCGATAGAATGTTTGCTGGCGATGAAGTGGCGCTGGCACGCTTGATGACCTTAGTTGAACGAGAAGGGAAAGAAGTCGGCCCTATTTTAGAAGCGATTTCCCCACGGCTTGGCAAAGCGTTTACTCTTGGTATTACTGGCCCTCCTGGTGCTGGAAAATCCAGTGTTGTCGACCGTCTGGCCGCTCTGATGCGAAAAGCCGGCAAGACGGTCGGAGTCGTAGCGATCGATCCCTCAAGCCCTTTTACGGGTGGTGCGCTACTCGGTGACCGCATTCGCATGACTCAACATTACCTTGATAAAGGCGTTTTCATTCGCAGTATGGCGACTCGTGGAAGTCATGGCGGTCTCTCGCGCGCGACTAAAGATGTCACAAAACTGCTCGATGCTTCCGGGCGTGACTATGTCTTGGTCGAAACGGTGGGAGTTGGGCAGACCGAACTCGATGTGATGGGCGCGACTGATAC
>JAYVFX010000108.1:0-17391 GCA_043772795.1 Deltaproteobacteria bacterium | reverse complement strand
GAGGAGATCCAAGCCATGCTGGAACTCACAGACGTGGATTTGAAGCAGACGCGATTTTATCAGGATGTCTTTACCGAGGGCGAACAAGCTGGCCAGCAGGAGGGCCGCCAAGAAGGCCGCCAAGAAGGAGAATCGAGCCTTGTCCTTCGCCAACTCCAGCGGCGCTGTGGCGAATTGTCACCTACTGTGCGGGAGTAGATTACACACCTGAGTCTGGCCCAACTCGAAGCCTTAGGGGAAGCGTTATTGGAGTTTCGTGGGCTGGCCGATCTGGAGCAGTGGTTGGCGGCACATGCGCAGGAGTGAGATTGGCCGAGTGAGGCGACCCTCACTCGGTGAACGACAACGTTATTTCTTCTCCGCCAACAGCTCCTCAATCGTCGCCTTGAAGGCGGCATAGGCCTGGGCGCCTTTGAGTGCCCATGGCGCTTTCACCTTGCCACTGGCATCACTCACGCCGATAAAGAAACTCGGCGTGCCGGTGACGCCCGCTGCTTGCGCTTCACTCATGTCCTTGCGAATCTGTGCGGCATACTTGCCACTGTCGAGGTGTTGAGAAACGGGCCGCAACCGCAGAAGCGGTTGCGGGTAAGGAATGCTGCCTACTTAAACTGGAAGTTCGCCTGGTGACTACTGCCATCGTTCAACTTCAAGGTGAGTTGCCGACACGTGTTCTTCCACGCCTTGTCGGTTTTCCAGACGTAGCTGTAGGTATCGGTCGTCGCGTTGTAGCTCAGACTGCTGGCGCCTGCCGTCACTGTCTGATCAATAACATCCGTAGTGCCACTGCCGCAGGTCATGGGCTGCGAGGCCGGATAGCCTGCCGCGAAGATGTTCAAGCCTTTATTGCCGCTCAGACTGAACTTCACCGGAATCGAACTGCCTGCGGTAGCAATGTTGACGACCGGCGGATTGTTCACCGGCTGGAAGAAGCCGGAGAAGTTATAGCCCACCGTCACCGTGAAGCTACACGTCGCCTGATTGTTCGCGGTGTCTTTGGTGGTGGCGTTGACCGTCGTCGTACCGACCGAGAAGAGCGAACCGGAGGCCGGGCTGGTCGTGACAGTGGTGCTGCCACAGGTGTCGCTGCCTGTCACCGTAAAGCTGACGTTCAGGCTGGTGGCGGTCGAGTTCAGCGGCAGGTAGGCGACGATGTTCTCCGCCGGGCAACTGATCGTTGGCGCAGTTGTATCCACGACGTTGACGGTGCGCGTCTTCGTCGCCGTGTGTCCATTCCCGTCGTTGGCCGAGTAGGTGATGGTGTAACTGCCCGGCACACTCGTGTTGACGCTGCCTGCCGCCGTGACTGGCTGCACACCAGCACAGGAATCCACGGCTGTCGCGCCCGGATCGGTGAAACCAGTCGCGCATTGGACGGTCATCGGATTCGCGCCATTCAGGGTGATGACGACTCCTGTTGAGCCTGCCGCCGGCGGGAGATTTTGGATCAGGCTCGTGGTATTCGCGAGCACGATTTCCTCCACGCCCGGCGTCACGCCATCGCCTCGTTTGAGCGGCGCGGCCCAGCCGTAAAACATCTGGCTGGTATCACTGCAGATGCGTTGGTATTGCTGAAGCGTCGGCGTAGGAGAGACGGGGAGTCGGTTGTTTTGGAGCCACCCGGCCTCATAGTTCCTGGGAATGCCATCACCTATCGGAAGATCCCAGACCTGGTTGGAAGGAATATAGCCGGGCACTTCATTGCTGTAGGCCGCCACCCAGAGCTTGTTCCCAAGTTGGCTGATGAATTGACTCTTGAGAGCAAGCGAGTAGTCGGTGACTATCTCGCCTCCCAGGGCGGCCAACACCAGCGAGTTGTTTGCCCCGAAATGCCAGACGGCCACGGGCCAGTTCTCGGTAGTCGGCACGACGCCCCGATCAATCTGGTCCACTATTTGTTTGGCATGCAGGACAGTGTGCCCCGGCCAATACCCAATATTGGGATCCGCAGCAGAAGCAAAAGCGCTGTAGAACGAGCGCAATTGTGTATGCCCGGCATCGGTTGCGTCTATGTTCAACGGCAAGGCTACATCTTGCACCGCCGTCAGAATAGGGCCAGACACCGGCTGCATCGCTCCGCCTGTCAACACATCTTGCACCGCTGTGGCGAGTTGTCCACCTTGAACTTCGACAACAGGGGCAACAGTCAAATCGGGATCAATGTCCCCCGCTGTACCTTGAATGAAGAACGCCGTTCCACCGTTGCTTTCCTCCAGGATGCGGCGCGCATACCCTGGGTAATCCGGATGGTAGTAAGAAGCCGCAGTAGTCCCTGTAACGATGGGATGACAGGCGTAACCAAAAACCACCGCCACCAGACTGCTGTCCGCCCTTCTGAGCGCTAATACCGGAACGTCGTGGTCTTCAATCGCTGGAAATGTGCTGGTGGCGGCGTTGATGCGGTTGAAGCCAAAGTCCGCGCTCCCAACCCCATAAGACAAGCTCACTGGCGATGCAGTGCTCAAGCCATTGATCGCCGTGCCGATGAGATCGACAATGTGGTCTTTGAGCCAATTGGTGTAAGTGTCCACGATTGTCAGATCCGCTGACCCCGCGATGCCATCTACGCTGAAACCCAAATAGGCTATCTTCGGATCAAGATTGTCCGTGAGCACCGGACCGTTATGGGTGTGACTGGCACTCATCAGCAGGTTCTCCGCGGACAGCCCGTAGCGTAGCTGCACCTCAGAGAGGATTTGCTGACGCATTTGGCGTGTAAAACCCAGGATGTCGGCAGTGACGATCACTTTGATGTTACCAGAGCAGCTTTGATCCTGGATGGCGAGAGCGCGAGCGCTCAAGAGTGGTTCGCCCTCTAGTGTCCCTGCGGCTGGGGTGTCAGTGCTACGGCCTGCAAACCCGGCCATAAACATCCTCGGAAAGCCATTGTTCGAGGGCGTGATGTCAATCAGTGCTGTGCTCGCCTTAAAGCCGGGAAGTGACTGGGCGTTTGCGCACCCCACTTGGCCCTTCGTGCCTTGTCCAGCTGGGCTCCACAATATTAAGCCCAGGAGACAACTACAGGTGAGTAAAAGAATGGTGATTCGTCGTTTCATAATCTTTCTCCTTCTTCATGTTGCACGCTGCATGCTGTCTTGATTTTCCCTACTAACTACTGACTCCTGTTCTCACGGCGGCTTCTCCGCCATTGAGGCGAGAACGCGCTCGATAAATGCACGGACTTCTTCTAACGAGGCGAACGTTGTAGCTTGCCCCGAGACGAGATGTTCGATGCGGCCCTGCAGGTGCTCCGCACTGAGTGGCGTTCCAGTGCGGAGCTGCATCACAAAGGCCCAGTGCGGCGAGAGGGGCGCGGGCAGCGGTGACGCGGTCGGCTGCATGGTCATGCTCTTGTCTGGCGTTAGCATAGTGCGGTAGATATACGCGGGTTTCATGGAAAAAGTCCTGACGAAGTTCTGATGTTTCTCTGATGTTTTGCGGAAGGGAGGGCAGCGAGACTAGGGAGGAACCGAAGAGGAGAAAAATGCAACCGGAGCAGGGGGTTAGCTTTGGTCCCTATCGTCTACGCGGACCGCAGGGACCGTTATTCTATCGATCACAATCGGTGACTTTACCGCCCAAAGCCTTGGCGGTGTTGTGGCATCTGGCGACACATGTCGGCCAGGTGGTGAGCAAGGATGATCTGCTTACCACGGTCTGGGAGGATGCGGTCGTCAGTGAGGGAGTATTGACCTCCTGCCTGCTGACGCTGCGCAAAGCGTTACGTGAGGATGCTCGGACGCCGCGGTATATCGAGACCGTGCATCGGGTGGGGTATCGGTTCATCGAAAAAGTAGTCAGTAGTCAGCAGTCAGTAGTCAGTAGTCAAGAGCAGTCCGGCGTCCGGGGTCCGGCGTCCGAAGTCAACAATTCCTATTCTGCACTCCACAATCCGCAATTAACTTGGTTGGCCGCGACGCCGAACTCACACACCTTCACCAATTGTTTGAGAAGGCGATGTGTGGCGAACGGCAACTCGTGTTCGTCACGGGCGAGGCGGGGATTGGGAAGACGGCTCTCGTCGAGACTTTTGTCCAGAGTCTAGCGTCCCGGGTCCAGGGTCAAGAAGAAGAAAGTCAAAAGCCTGTCCTGAGCGCCGTCGAAGGAGCAAAAGGCAAAACGCAAAAGTCAAAAGTAGGAGTTCCTTTCCCACAAGCCTCTAGTCTCAAGCCTCTAGCCCCAAGGCTGTGGGTGGCGGTGGGGCAATGTATTGAGCACTACGGCGTGGGTGAGGCGTATCTGCCGGTGTTGGAAGCGGTGGGGCGGTTGTGTCGTGGTCCGGCTGGGAAGCAACTGTTGCCAGTGTTAGAGCAGTATGCGCCGAGCTGGTTGGTGCAGTTACCCGCGTTACTCAGTGAGGCGGATTACGGGGCGTTGCAACAGCGGGTGGCCGGGACGACGCGGAAGCGGATGTTACGGGAGATTGCCGAAGCCCTCGAAGTGATGAGTGCTGAGCGGCCGTTGGTGCTGGTGTTGGAAGACTTGCACTGGAGTGATGCCTCGACCATTGACTTCCTGAGTATGGTGGCGCGGCGGCGGGAAGCGGCACGGCTCTTGGTGGTGGGGACGAATCGTCCAGCAGAACTGGTTGTGAATCAGCATCCGCTCAAAGCGGTCAAGCAGGAATTAGTGACACGCGGGCACGGGACAGAGGTCCTGGTGGAGCGGCTGAGTGCCGAACATGTCCAGCGCTATTTGCAGCAGCGCTTGGCGGCGCGAGGGAGTGACCCAAGCGTGGGGGCGTTGGTCTATCGGCGCACGGAGGGGCATCCGTTGTTCATGGTGCAGCTGACGGACTATCTGGTGCAGCAAGGAGAGAGCGCCTTGGGCACTGTGGCGGTACAGGAGGTAGAGACGCAGCTCCCACAGCAGTTACGCGAGCTGATCGAGGCGCAGGTAGAGCGGTTAACGCCAGGGGAGCAGGAAGTATTGGCAGCCGGGAGTGTGGCGGGTGCAGAGTTTACGCTGGTCAGCGTGGCGATGGCCCTAGAGAAGCCTGCCGACGAGGTAGAAACTCTCTGTGAGCAATTGGCCCGGCGGGGACAGTTCATCGTCGAGCGTGAGGTCAGTCAATGGCCAGACGGGACGGTGAGCGGGCGCTACGGGTTTCGCCATACGATGTATCAAGAAGTGTTGTATCAGCGGCTGAGTGGGAGTCGGCGGATACGATTGCATCAGCGCATTGGCGAGCGAGAAGAGGCGGGGTACGGCACGCGCACGAGTGAGATTGCGGCAGAACTGGCGATGCATTTTGAGCGCGGACGAGACGACGAGCGGGCGGTGTGTTATCTCCAGCAGGCCGGGGAAAAAGCGCTCAATCGCAGTGCTCACGCTGAAGCCATCGCGCTGCTGTCGCATGCCATAGAGGTGCTGAGATCATGGCCGGACACTCCAGAACGCGTTCAGCAGGACCTTGCGTTGCATCTCGTTTTGGGGCCAGCGCTTGTGGCAGGCAAAGGGCATGGCGCACCAGAGGTCGAACAGGTATATCGTCGTGCGGCCGCCCTCTGCGAACAGTTGCCACAGCACCCACAACAAAGTTCGATTCTGTCGGGGCTCGGTGGGTATTCTATGGCGTACGGGGACTTCGCTACGACGTTCGCCCTTGGAGAACGGCTCTTGCCGTTAGCTCAACAAGACAACCAGCCAACCTTCGAGATTCAAGCACGTCGACTCCTGGGCACGCCTCTTTTTTGGCAAGGCAAGTTCGTCGCTGCCCGTGAACATTTGGAAAAGGGAATCTTGCTTGCGAATGCGCATTCCGCACCTCCCCGCACGGCGTTTACCCTCGACCCCGGCGTGGCGTGCCGCTCGTATGCCTCCTTCACGCTCTGGGCTCTGGGGTATCCGGCACAAGCGGTGTCAATAATCCAGGATGCCGTTACGGTAGCACAGCGGCTGCTCGATCCCCACAGTCTCGCGTTTGCCCTCGAGTTTGTGAGTCGCGTACACCTGTTGCGTCGTGAAGGGGTGATAGGACAGGGGTATGCCGAGACTTTGAGAGCGCATGCCACTGAATACGGCTTTTCGTACTTTCAGCGACAAGGGCTCTTCGATCATGGCTGGGCCTTGGTGGAGCAGGGACAGGAGGAGCAGGGCATTACTTTGATTCGACAAGCACTGGCGGCGCTCCAGGAGATCGGTATTCGTCTTGGCCACTCGCAGGTGCTAGCCGTGCTCGGGGAAGCCTGCGGGCAGATGGGCCAATCTGAGGAAGGGCTACGGATTGTTAGTGAGGCACTGACGGACGTGGAGCAGAGCGACGAACGAGTGTTCGAGGCGGAATTGTGGCGGCTGCGCGGCGAGCTGACGCTCGCTCCGTCCGGCGTCCAAACACAAGAAGAAAGTCAAAAGTCAAAAAGCAAAAGTCAGAAAACAGTAGTCAGTAGAGAAAAAGAAGACGAGCCAAGGGCAAAAGTTACTGATCCCCGATCCCTAACTCCCGACCCCCAAGGCGAAGCCGAAGCGTGCTTCCTCAAGGCCATCGATATTGCCCGCGCGCAACAAGCCAAATCGCTGGAGCTGCGGGCGGTGATGAGTTTGGTTCGATTACGTCAACAACAAGCCCGAGAGCAGGGAGCACGGAGCAGGGAGCACGGAGCAAAGAACGAGACTGCTGGAAAGCGAGAAAGCCAGAATTGCCTCCCAGCTTCCCAGCCTTCAAGCTTCCGGCTTGCCGAGGCACACAGGATGTTAGCCGAGGTCTACAATTGGTTCACCGAAGGGTTTGACACCAAGGACTTGCAAGAGGCGAAGACGCTGCTCAAGAGTCTAGAGTCCAGCGTCTAGGGTCCAGCGTCCAAGAAAAGAGAAATGCAAAAATAAAGAAGGAGAAAATGGGTAAACGGGAAAAAGGATAAAGGATAAGAAAGATGTGAAAATCTGGATTCAATCACTCAATCACCCGATGACTCAATTCTTCGGCGGTCTGATGCCGCTATGACTCAGAGGCATTGCCTGAACCCCTAACGCACGATTGGCGAAACGTGAAAAAGTCGCTAAAGTGCCGTTTCTAAAGTCTGAGTTTAGAAATGGCCTATAAGCGAGAAATCCTCACTACTTCAATCCGTTATCTGCTGCAGCATTTTCCCATTGTTGCCCTTTTGGGCCCGCGTCAGTGTGGGAAGTCAACGCTCCTGAAAGAGTTGGTCGGTGCCGAGCGGGTCTATGACCTTGAGTATCTGCCTCACTTCGACAGGGTGGCGCGCAATCCGAACTTCTTCCTCGAAAATGTCGACGACCAGGGCACAATCGGCATCGACGAAGCGCAGGAATATCCCCCGCTGTTTCAGGCACTTCGCTACCATGTCGATCGTCAGCGCCAGCGCAACGGGCAATTCCTCATCACTGGGTCCAGTTCCCCGGACCTGCTCAAAAATGTCAGTGAGTCACTTGCAGGTCGAGTATACATCCTTGAACTTGCGGGTTTTACTCTGGAAGAGGCGTATCAGATTCCGCCTAGCCCGGTGTTTGCCCTGCTGCAAAACGGGAGGCCTGCAGAACTACTTGATCTGCAGGTGCGATACACCCCCAATCAACTGCTCAGCAAATGCTTCTTTGGTGGATTCCCGGAGCCATTCATCATGGCGCAAACTGACCCACACGCGGCGCGTCTGTGGTTCGAGGCCTATTTTGCCACGTACATTAACCGAGACATTCGCAAGCTGTTTCCCAATCTGCAGTTCGAAACCTACCGACGCTTCGTGCAGATGATCGGTGGAGCCTCCGGGGAACAACTCGTCTTGGCGCGTTTTGCCGAAGCACTCGGCGTGAGTGAACCGACCGTACGCAATTATCTCACGATTATGGAGGGGACGTTTTTGTATCGTACGCTTCCTGCGTATCTCAAGAATGTCACGAAGCAGATGACGAAATCTCCCCGTGGCTATCTGTGTGATAGTGGACTGATGAATTTTTTCGTGCAGAATTTTTCACCGGATCGCTTGGTCGCTTCCCACTATCTTGGCGCGATTTGGGAAGGCTTTGTCATTAATGAACTGGTGACGGGCTTTCGCAACCACCTCATATTAGTAACTGCGTGTTACTATCGTACCAAGGCACGTGCCGAGATCGACCTCATTCTCGAAGGGGAATGTGGCACACTGCCGATTGAAATCAAATACGCGAGTACCACCCATGCACGCGACCTGCGGGTGTTGCAAACCTTCATCGCGGACCACAAACTGCCGTACGGACTCTTGATTAATAATGCCGATCGCGTCGCCAGAATTGCGCCACAGATCATTCAGCTTCCTCTCAGATTCCTGTGAGGACGAGGAGGTTGAAGACCGTAGCCTGTTTCACTGGCTCACTATTTCAATGGCTCAATCCCTCAATCACCAAATGACCCAATGACTCGATGTTCCTTAGCTAATCTCCACCATCCATGCGGATCAGGTTTGAGACCACGCTGGATGGCGGAAATGTCATCTGTCCATCTTCACCGCATGGGCTCGCTTCTGCTCGCCCTCTGGCACGCCAAAGAAGATCACCATGATCCCGCTTGTAACGCCGCCGCCACACGCGTCATCACGCCTGCCCAGTCGCTTGGCCGCTCTTGGCGAAACAGGCGCATTGTCGGATACCACGGCGTGGTCTCGCCCTCTAACAACCACCGCCAGTCTGGGACATAGCTCAACAAGGTCCATACCGGCTTGCCCAATGCTCCTGCCACATGCGTCACGGAGGTGTCCACACTGATGACCAGATCTAACTGATCGATCAACACCGCTACGTCTCCATAATCGCCCAAGAGCGGATCAAGGTCACGGAGCGTGACATCTGCCGGTAACTCAGCCAGCCCGCGGCTCGGCCCATCTTTCTGGAGGCTGTAAAATTCCAGCCCTGGGGTGTGCAGTAATGGCAGCCACTCTGGTAAGGGACATGAGCGATTGCGATCGTTGGCATGCGTCGGACTCCCGGCCCACACAATGCCGACTTTGCGAGACGAGGATGGAGACAGCGCCAAAGCGCCGTTGGTCTTCCGCCGCCGGATAGCCTGGACGTCCAGATACGGAACCTGCGCGGGAATAGTGTCGAGGGTGGTGCCATGCACCCGCGACAGACTGAGCAACGGCAAATAGGCATCAAATTCATGGACACCGATTTGGCCCGGTTCGCGGATCTGGGTGATCCCTGGAATCGTGGCAAACAGTGGCATCAGGTTGGGTACGCACACCAGGATCAGTTGCTTGCACCGCTGTGCCGCCCACGGCAGGTAGCGCGCGAATTGCACGGCGTCGCCTGCGCCTTGCTCGGTGTGAATCAATAGGGTCTGGTCGGGAATGGGGCTGCCGTCCCACTGTGGTTGCGGACATTGAAAGGGGGTGAACTGCCCCGTGCGCCAGCGCCAATCGTATTCGACCAGGCCGCGTTGATAGTCGCCCAACTGTAAAAGCGTCACGCCCAGATTGAAGTGCGCCTGGGCGTAATCGGGTCGGAGCTGAATAGCCTGCTCGTAGTACGTCACAGCCTGTTGTGGTTGGCGCTGCTGATTGAGTACATGGCCGAGATTGTTATACACCTCGGCGCGTTCGGGCTCGGCCGCCACAACATGCTGTAAGTGATCGAGCGCCTCGGTGTATTGCCCCGCATCGCCCAAGGCGACTCCGAGATTGTAGCGCGCGTTGGGAAACTCCGGCTGCAAGACCACGCAGCGGCGAAAGGCGGGAATGGCCTCGTCGAGTTGACCTTTGCGGTAGTACTCCATGCCGCGCTGGAAGTGAAATCCCGGCGACTGCTGCAATTCGGCCTCTGAGGGAAGCTTGACCTCAGCTAAGGCTGCATCTGGCAAGACATAGGACTGCGCCAGCCGTTCATCGTTCCATTCCAACACCTCCGGGAAACGCGCGCCTGCTAACACCTGGACAGCAAAGATTTCTTGTACGCCCGCTTCAAAGCGTAGGAAGCCGACCGTCTGCCCGGTCTCAATGTGCACCACCCACACGCCGCACGTGCGTTCTTTGAGTCGCTGGACCAGAGGAATACCGCTAAACGTGGCGCTCTCGCGTACCTGCGAGAGGCCGATAAACGCCAATGGCCCACAGAAATCGATCCCACGCGTGAATCCTGGGACTTGGGCGATCGTCTGCCAGGTGCGGCGCTGGAGATCGACCTTGGCGAGACTCCCTTCGCCTGATTCCAATACCCAGAGCTGATTCTGATACCAGCGGGGCGAGTGGGGCATGGAGAGCCCACGCAGCAGAATCTCATTCGTCTCCACATCGAGCAGCAAACCGCCGCGCGCCTTGTGGGCACGCCACGCGCCGGCAGTGTCGGTCTCAGCCAGAGCGGTCACGTACTTGGGTCGTCCGTCCACCATGCACAGGCCGTTGAGGTGACAGCGATCTTCGGGGGCCAGGGCGCTGACAAACGACGGGCGCCAGCGCGGCACGAAACTATGCTCGGCGTCGAGCGTACAGAGGCAGCAGAAGCGCGTGTTCACCAGCCAGAGTTCGTCGTCGCGATCATACGCCAGCTCGTGAATGTCGATGTCGCCGGTCACATGGATACGCCGAGGCAGATAGCAGGCGTCGTGTTTCCCTACCGGTTCCAGCTTCTGGGCGACGGCGGGCATGTTGCGATAGTCCCAGACCGTATTGCTGCCGCCCACCGTGAGGCGGTGCTGATCGGCGGTGATGCCCATGGGTTTGGCAAAGGTGCGGAAGTGCGTATTCAGTACTCCGTTGTCGGCGCGCACCAGAATGACTTTGCCCGCCTGGTAGGTAGAGACTACTAGACTGATGCCGAGCTGGGTAAACAGCGCGGGCAAGTTCGAGGTATGGACGCTACGCAGCGCAGTGTCTGCAAGCGTGGGAGAAGAAGGCGGCATATTTGGCATAGTAGATTCTCGTCGTTACGTTTTTGCGGCTAGTACTTTGTCCGACTGAATACGAGGGGTTGTCATTGCGAGTGCAGATGTAGGGTGGGTCACGACCCACCCTACTACTCTACGCCAGCGTTACTTCTTGAACTTGAAGTTCGCCAAGTGTGTGGTGCCATCAATCAGCTTTAACACAAACTGTCGACACGTATTGGCCCACGTCTTCTGGGTCTTCCACGTATACTTGTACTGGTTGGTGGTGGCATCGTAGGTCAGCCCGCTGGGGCTGGTGGTCTCCTCGCCGAGATCGTCTACCGGCGCGCCCGAGTCACACGCCACCGGCTGCGAGCCGGGAGCGTCCGCGGCCACGATGCCGAGGCCGAAGTTGCCGCCCAAGCTGAACTTCATTTGAATCCCTTGCCCGGCTTTGACTTGATTGAAGATCGGCAGGTTGTCCACCGGCTGGAAGAAGCCGGTGAAGGGATAGCGCACTTGGACATTGAAACCGCAGTTCGTCTGCGAGCTCGCGCCATCGGTAGCTGTGCACGTCACTGGGGTCGTGCCAATGGGGAAGGTGGAACCAGAAGCCGGACTACAACTGGTTATCACGGTGCCGCAGTTGTCACTGGCATTCACGGAGAAGTTCACGGCCGTGCCGCCGGCACTGGCAGTGGCGGTTTGATCGCCAGGGCAGGTGATGGCGGGCGGTTGCCCATCGGCGACGGTGACGGTTGATTGACACGAACTGAATGCGCCGTGATTATCGGTGACGGTCAGCGTGACCGCAGTCGGCCCTAACGGATAGGGGCCCGCTGGGGACTGACTGAGGGTGATACTATCGCCGTTGTCGGGATCGGACGAGCCGTTGTTAATCGACGCCGAGGGCACCGCGCAGGTGTTGATCACCGTGGAGGCGGTCACGTTGTGACACTGGGCGACCGGGGGATGATTGCTCACTTGCTGCAGCTCGAAGGCGCCGATGTCACAGGCGTTGCCGACGGGACGGGGCAAGCCGCGCTGGTCGGTGGTGGGACAGGTGCCGACGACTGCATCGATGGCCGGGCTCCCGCTCACCAGGGCATGAGTCCGGGTCGGGCCGCCATTATCGGCAAGGGTAGTGTCGAGAATGGCAGCCAGTGCCGCAGGCGTATTGCTGTCGGAGTTGGCATCAATGTCCGTAGCACCCGGCGTAAAGTCTCTGAACGCAGCGTCGATGGTCTGTCCGCTGTGACCGAAGAGATTAGATTTGTCGGCAATGACGGTACCGCCCAAATTGTTGACTTCCGTGCCGTTGAAATAATATAAAAAACCGGCGGGATTAGGCGAGGTGTTGCCCGACACGATGCTGCGGCTAAATGTGATGGTGCCATAAGAATTACTCACGCCGCCGACATAAGTTGCGGAGTTGCCGGTTATGGTGGAGTCGGTCACGGTCATTGGACCCGACAGGTTGGCTAAACCGCCACCTAAACCTCCGCTGTTGCCAGACACGGTGGAGCTGCTCACCGTCAAGTCACCCCCATAGTTGTACGCGCCGCCACCGCCGCCACCAGCCGTGTTGCCGGTAATGGTGGAGTTTCTCACCGTCATGTTGTTGGATCGATTGTGCAGACCGCCGCCCAGGCCGCGGGGGGCAATGTTACCGGATACGGTGCTGTCGATGAGTTCTATCGTGCCGAGGTTTTTTACGCCACCGCCATCAAACCAAGCGTAGTTGTTCGATACCGTGCTACGGGTCAGGGTCATCGTTCCGTTACGATCGTTGTACACGCCGCCGCCAGACGCAGGGCATCCTTGAAAGGTGCAGAAATTGTTCGTGACGGGGTGCGCTATGGCATTGCCGGTTACGGTGCTATCGATCAGGCTGACGATGCCACCGTAGTTGGCAAGCCCGGCGCCGTCAGAGTCCGAGCCATCCGTAACACTTCTCAGTCTCCCGCCGCTGATCGTGGTGTTCTGCAGGGTCAGATGCGCATTGTGCCCGTTTTCGTAGACGCAAAAGATACGGAAATCGGGCGATCCATCGACGCGAGTGATCGTACTACCGTTGCCCTGTATTGTGATGTTGCTGGTAATCAGGGGAAGACCGTTTGGCCCATTGAAAATGTGGACCCCACCATAGGGGCCGTAGCCATTGCCGTTGTTGACCGCAGTCAGCGTGACCATGCTGTTAGCGGGCAGCACAATCGTGTCCGCGCCGCTGCCTGCAGCACAGCCCCCTATCGAGGAATCTTGAGTCGCGGAGTTGATGGCGTTGATCAACGTGCACCCCCCGGTTCCCGGTACATTGACATTGATGACGCCCGCCATCGCCGGCCCCCCGCCCAACGCCATACACAGCGCAACCCCGGCGAGAGAGTGCTTCCACTTCCTCTGCATTGCCCTTCTCACCCTTCGGGGCAATGCCCGCAACGTCTTGTAATGTTCTGCAAAGTGTGGGAATAGCGCTCGCTCACGCCCATTGACCTCGCGCAGGAGTTCAGGGCTACGAGAGGCTTCTGCCACGCCCTCCCGCCATGCTGAGAGAATGCTTTGATCCTGGGATGTCCGTATAGATTGATGCTCCATGATGGTATTTCCTTCTTGTCTATTGTTGTGGGTGACTAACTACGAGTGATAGATCGTGGGTAGAGGCGCTACCAATGATGATCGATGCGAGAACATAAGAATCTCCTTCTTCGTTGCGTGTTACGTGGTGCGTGGAAAATCAGTAGCCAGCCTGAAGAAGTAGCCAGTAGTCAGTAGCCAGTAGCCAGCATGGTTCTTCCCCTTTTGTGTTTTCCGTTTCCTGTCCTTCTACTGACTACTGAATGCTGACTACTTTCCCTTTCTACTGACTACTGACTACTTTGTTCCTACCGCGCTCCCAGAGTCACTCTGCGTTATTTCAACGTGAACACCGCGGTATGGACCGTGCCGTCGGTGAGCGTCACATTCAACTGCCGACACTGCCCGGCCCAGGTTTTCTGCGTCTTCCACACATACGTGTACTGATCGGTGGCCGCGTCATAGGTCAAACTGCTGCCGCCGGCGCTCACCGTCTCAATGTCATCCACCACCGCGCCGCTCGTGCATGCACTACTTAGCTGCGAGGTTGGGGAGCCGGCCGCCAAGATGCTCAGCCCGAAGTTACCGCCGAGGCTGAACTTGACCGGAATGCTCTGTCCCGCTTTCACCGAATTCACCGTGGGCAGATTGTCCACTGGTTGGAAGAAGCCAGTGAAGGGATACTGCACGCTCACGGTCTGCGCACAGGTAGCGGTGTTGCCTGCCTCATCCACTGCCGTCCAGGTCACGGTAGTCGAGCCGATCGGATAGGTGGCTGGGGCGTTGTTGCTGACGGCGGGGGACGGATCGACGAGATCGCTGACGGTCGGCGTGCCTAAGCTGATCGGTTGCCCGACCGTCACGGTCACATTCGCTGGGCAGATGAGGTTCGGGGCCGTAGTATCCCGCACGGTGATATTAAAGCTACAGCTATTGCTATTGAAGCCATCGCGGGCGTTACAGTGAACTGTCGAGGTCCCGAGCGGGAAGGTGGCGCCGGAGGCGGTATCACAGCTGACGGTCGGTGCTGTGCAGGCGTCCGTCGCGCTGGGCGTTGGGAAACTCACACTGGCCCCAGCGGGACTGGTGGCTTCAGCGGTCTGTGCACTCGGACAGGTAAGACTCGGGGCGATGGTGTCTACGACAGTCACGCTGAACGCACAACTGCTGGTGTTAGTGCCATCGGTAGCGCCACAGGTCACGGGGGTACTGCCGAGACCAAAGCCGGTGCCTGAGGTTGGCGAACACCCTGTGCTCCGCGAGCTGCCACAGTTATCCGGGCCGGGCTGTGGCGTGGCAAAGGTGACTGGGGTACTAGTGCCTGCACATTCGGCGGTGACAGGACCGGGACAACTCAGGGGCGGAGGAATGGTATCGCGCACGGTGACGGTGCCGCTACACGTGGCGGTTACGCCGTGGGAGTCGGTGACGGTGAGGGTGACCAGCGTATTGCCCAAGCCATAGGGGCCAGCGAGCGACTGACTAAGAGTGATGGTATCGCCACTATCGGGATCAGAGGAGCCGTTGTTGATGGAAGCGGGGAGCTGACAACTGGTAGCTGTGGCGTCCACAGTGACGTTCCGGCACCGCGCTACAGGGGGGTGGTTTTCGGATTGACACGTGGAAGAGCAACCGTCGCCATTGGTAGTGTTGCCATCGTCACATTGCTCTGTTCCTTCCTTAATACCATCCCCGCACACGACGGATGCCTCTACCACCTGAAACCCTGCCCAGCGAGCTTGATTCCTGTCGATCCCCACTCCACGCCCGCGGATCACACCGTTGGTATCGCTGATCGCACTAAACAGCGTGCCTGACGGCTGCGCCCTGTTCAGTGAAATCACAACTTGCGCAGTTTCGTCGCTCAGGTCGCCATCCCCATCGGTATCAACAAACATGTTGAAGTTGTCGTTCGTGTCCCAAAAGGTTCCATAGACAAACACGAGATGTCTGGTGTTGGGGGTGAGCCCCGTGAGTGTCCAATCCACGCTGGTGGAGGTCGCTGGTGGAGCGCCCGAGTTCCCAAAATAGAACGCATCCCCCCGTAGGGCATCGGCTCCAGAAATGAGGCCGAAAATATTGAACGCGCTCACCGTGCCAGAGATCGCAAAGCTGACCGTCGTATTGGCCCCGGTACTGTCTACCAGATTGGCGAAGGTTGGGTTCGTGGTTGCCGGGAACTGAGGAATCTGTAGATGATTCCACACGTTGGCAACTTCGAAGCGGAGGTCTGTATCTGCGGCTTCCGCTTCGACGCCAGTAAAGTTTTGTGGTGCGCCGCCAAAAGTAGTCTCACTCGACTGGAGATCAACACTGATGAGACGGGCATGCGCTGACACCAGGCTACCAACGACCAGGGCCAGAGCACAGACAAGGATACGCAGCGCCATTCTGCGCCGCGACCACCAAGGGTAGACATTAAAAGATAGCTGTGAAAACATATGAAATCCTCCTTCTGTGAAAAATTGTTACGTGTTGCGTGATACGTGAAGACGAATGGGCGACAGGGCGACTCGGACACGAAGACTGGTGGGGCGGTCGCCGGTTCTCCCATTCGCCGGTCTCCCGTTCGTTCCGTGTTACGGTGGCTTCTCCTCCTTTCGACTGAGTATCTGCTCCATAAACGCACGGACTTCTTCTAAGGACACAAAGGTCGTAGCTTTACCCGAGACGAGATGCTCGATTCGCCCGTGTATGCTGTCGGGAGTCAGCGAGGTGCCTTCGCGTAACTGCACGACAAAGGCCCACTGCGGCGAGAGCGGGGCCGGCAGGGGCGCTGGGAAGCTTGCCGAGATGTCCGTGGAGTCAGGCCCTGCCGTACGCCGCTTGTTTTGGTGTTGCATGCTGGGATAGATACATCCGTGGACATGCGGAAGTCGTTAGCAAACCATTAGCAAATCATTAGCAAACCATTAGCAAACTCTTAGCAAGTGCTGAGGACATGCCGGGGGCGTTGAGGAACATCGAGAGGAGTGAGGATGGAGGCAGCGCAGATATTAACCTTTGGCCCCTACCGTCTCGCCAGTGCCCAGGGACCCTTATGGCAGGATGGGCAGGTCGTGCCGCTGCAGCCTAAGGCCTTGGGATTGTTATGGTTGTTGGCGACACGGGTGGGCGAGGTGGTGAGCAAGGAGGAGCTGTTCGCCACCCTCTGGGGGAGCACGGTGGTCAGTGACGGGGCGCTCACGGTGTGTCTGCGGCACGTGCGCCGGGCGCTGGGCGATACGGCTACGACCCCGCAATATATCGAAACCGTGCATCGAATTGGGTATCGGTTCCTCCCCGCCGTGACCACCCAGCCCGTTCTCAGTCATCAGTTCTCAGTTGTCAGTCAAAAAAAAGAAGTTGGAACTGCTTCCCAACTGACAACTGACAACTGTCAACTGACAACTCGCTTAGTCGGCAGAGAGGCGGAACTCGCGCAACTTCACAGTCTGTTCGCCAAAGCTCTGAACGGTGAACGTCAGGTGGTGTTCGTCACCGGCGAGGCGGGGATTGGTAAGACGGCGCTGCTTGAAACCTTTCAGCGCAGTCTAGGGTCTAGCGTCCAGCGTCTAGTGTCACAACAAGTCAAAGAGCAGAAGTCTCAAGTCCAAAGCCAGGCTTCTCAGACTCTAGACTCTAGACACCAGACTCTAGACACTGGGGTGTGGGTGGCGGTGGGGCAGTGCATTGAACACTATGGCGCGGGGGAAGCGTATCTGCCAGTGCTCGAAGCGCTGAACCGGTTGTGTCAGCAGACGGAGGGCGGGCGGGTCCAAGAGATCTTGCAGCGGTATGCGCCGACGTGGCGGGTCCAACTGCCGACGCTGCTCAGTGAAGCCGAGTACGCCGCACTTCAACAAAAGGTGGCGGGAGCGACGCGGGAACGGATGTTGCGCGAGATGGCCGAGGCATTGGAAGCGCTCAGCCGTGAGCGCCCACTGGTCGTAGTGCTGGAAGATTTGCACTGGAGTGATGTGTCGACGATTGACTCGCTGAGTATGCTGATACGGCGACGGGAAGCGGCACGGGTGTTGGTG
>JAYVFX010000107.1:0-2830 GCA_043772795.1 Deltaproteobacteria bacterium | reverse complement strand
CTTCGAGTGCGCCCCGTCAGGGGAAACCTTCCTTGCCCATCGATTCGTTACCTATCCATTCTTTCTTACCGCTCCATTCCGGTTGGACCGGACTCCCGCCGGAATGCTGACGACGATTCTGCAATCGGTTTCTGGTGGAATCTATGAACGAGATCGGCTCGCGCTTTCGGTAACCGCTGGGCGCAACGCTCAGGTCCATTGTACAACCCAGAGCGCGACCGTCGTGCATTCCATGAGCAATGAGGGAGGCGCAAGACAACTAGTGACTATCCACGCAGCAAGCGGATCGTTTGTCGAATATCTGCCCGATCCACTCATCCTTTTCCCTGACGCAAGCTTACGAACAGCACTCCACGTCGTTGTTGAGGAAGGTGCAACCGCTATCATCAGTGATGCGTTTCTCCTACATGATCCAGAAGATCGAGATCGCTCTTTTCGCTCACTCTTTAATGAGACACTCGTGCACCACGGCAATGGGCACTTATTGTGTGCTGATCGCTTCAACCTCACTGGGGAAGAGATGCAGTTGGCTTCGTCGGGCTATAACGCGCAGGGGATGGTGTGGATGCTTACCTCACAGCGCCACGAAGAACTGTCGTCGGTGCTACGGAAAACACTGGCGAGTATCCCAGGGCTCTATGTTGGCGTGTCCTCTTTGCCCAACAAGGCTGGCGTGTGGACCCGATTTCTTGCAGCGGACGCTGTGGCATTAACGAAGGGACTCCATACCGCATGGGTTGCAGCCCGTTCCGTCCTTACCGGAGAGGAACCACAGAGCCGACGCAAAGCGGCGTGGTTCTAGACTGTTCACCCGGCGGCTGACTCTTGCAAAGTGTCTCCTTCTCGCGCACGGCGAATCTCGGCGAGACTCACACCAGCAATTGGGAGTGCAATCAGCCCTTGCGCAACGAGGGTGAGGAATTGGACTGCGTTCAGCACGAGACCATAGGCAAGGGCATCAACCTCGCTGACCCCAAAAAGGCCCAGGGCGAGTTGGCAGGCATACTGATAGGGACCGATCATGCCCGGCAAGTTTGGTAACGCTGTGCCAAAGCCGACAAAGATAAAAACCACTAATGCCGCACCAAACGGGACAGGAAAATCAAAGGCTCGAATCATGATGTAACTTGAGAGAATGGGTAGAAACCACATGGTGAGCGAAACCAGAAACACCGAAAGAAGTAACACCGGGTTAGGAATCACTCGCATGCCGTCTGCCATTGACGCCAGCACTCTCTTGAGTTTGCTGCCGAATCCTTCTGGCAAAAGGTGAAGGACCCAACGATCAACAAACGCCTCTCCGCGCCACCAGAAAAGCAAGACCAGGGTCACAAGGATTGCAGCTGCTCCCGCAGGGACCAGTGCTCCACGCCGAACCCACACCGGCAGATTCTCGACCGTTAACAGGCCAAGCAGAATGTAAAAGACGATGATGAGCGAATCCATCGTCTTTTCGAGTACGACATTCCCAACGATACTAGAGAATGACACTCCTGACCTGCGCGACAGCAGCCAGGGGCGGACAATTTCCCCAATCCGAACAGGCAGCAAATTGATTGCCATATAAGCAACGGAAATGATGACCCAGAGGCGACCAAACGGGACATGTTCGAGCGGTCGTAATTCCAGTTGCCAGCGCCACGCGCGGAAGACCATGATGAGGAGGCTCACCACGAGAGCGACGAGCAACCAACTCGTATTGATACGTTGGAGTGCTACCCCGAGTTCGTCCAGTTTGACGTTACGAAAGGCGAGGTACAAGAAACCAGCACTCACGAGGAGTGCGATCACCAGGTGAGGCAAGCGACGCGTGGCGGCTACGTCACTCGTGTGCGAAGCGGTTAGATTGTCACCAGTCTCGGCCATGGATCCTCCTGCCGTGTCGTACTTCGCGTTACTCTGACGGAACGATGGAGCCCCTGCAAGGAGATCCTGTAAACTGGAGGTTTGCTGCTTCCACCTTGACAACCCTTTGGTGAGAAGAGGAGAATCCCGTTAACACTCCGGTAGGAGGGAACAGCATGACCGAAGGGAAAATTCTCGCTGGTTTTCTAGCACCGCATCCACCGCATCTTGTCTATGGCGAAAATCCCGAGCGGAACGAACCGCGTTCGACTGGTGGCTGGGAAATGTTGCGGTGGGCGTATGAGAGCTGCCGAGAAAAGATCAAAGCCTGGAAACCTGATGTGATCTTGGTTCACAGTCCGCACTGGATGACGATCGTGGGGCATCACTTTCTGCGTGTACCGCAGCTGCAAGGGCTTTCGGTTGATCCTATCTTCCCCCACATTTTTCGTTATCGCTATGAGATGAACGTCGATGTTGATCTTGCTGATGCGTGTTACGAAGAGACGCAACGAGAAGGACTCGTGGCTAAGAAGATGACGAATCCCAACTTCCGGGTTGATTATGGTACGATCGTTTCGTTGCACATGCTCAACCCTGATTGGGATATTCCGATCCTCGGTATTTCTGCCAACAACTCCCCGTACTTTTACTCGACGGAAATCGGCCAAGAGCAAATGATAAAGCTCGGACGGGCAACGGCACGAGCAATCGCTAAGACTGGCCGGCGGGCGGTACTCGCCGCGAGTAATACACTTTCGCATCTACACTATGATCGCGAGCCTGAACTGGTTGAGGACATGAATAAAGAAATGATTTTTAATAACAACCAGTATCAGTGGGACATGCGTGTCCTTGAGCTGATGCGTAAAGGGAAGACCGATAAGCTGATGTCGATTCTGCCTGAGTTTATGGAAAAGACAGCCGCAGAGGTGAAATCCGGTGGGCTGACTTGGATGCTGGCGGCGATGGGTTTTCCTCAGAC
>JAYVFX010000106.1:0-7167 GCA_043772795.1 Deltaproteobacteria bacterium | reverse complement strand
CTTCAGTGCTGCGTAGGTGTCAGCTTTTGTCGTACGGTCATACGCTGCCGTGCTTGGGGAAAGCACTTCGACAACCAGGTCGGCTGTGGTTAAACGTCCGGGGTCGGTGTTTTGTAGACGTGCGGCGCTGACGAACATGAGGTCTGGCTCTAGATAGGTATTTGCCGACGTCCAGATGGCAGTGCGGGGGACAAAGAGCTCACCGAGTTCTGGATGTAACTCCAAATAAGCAGCAAAGCGACGATTGAGACGAGAGACCGCGGTCGTATGCGGCCCATCAGGTGGTGGAACCATGTACAGTACTCCAGCAATCAGTTCGTAGTGGCCTCCGCCAGGGGGATTATCAAGGGACCAAAATTCGTCGAGTGTATACTGACGAACGAACGGAGATGTTGTTGCTACAAATGCCATTGTGAGATTTCCTCTTACCCGGCCTTGAAAGGCCGGGCTACCTTCAGCAGCCGCTCCGCGGCTGAGTAGTTACTTTCATTCTTTACTCCCTGCCCCTTCAGCCTCCAGCCTTATTTTTCCTGCAGCACCCGCCGCAGTGTGGTGCTATCGAGATTGCCGCCACTCAAGATAATCGCTACGCGTTGCCCAGCAAGCTGCAAACGCAGCTTGACCGTTGCTGCGAGCGCAGCCGCCCCAGCGCCTTCCGCCAGGTTGTGGGTATGGAATAAGAGCCAGCGAATGGCGGCCGTGATTTCTTCTTCACTCACTGTGATAATATTGTCTACTGATCGATTAATAATCTCTTGCGTCATTTCTGCCGGGATACGTGTTGCTAGACCGTCTGCGAAAGTATCTGCGGTCTCGGTAGTCACAATGCGTTTCTCTTTCCAGGATAAATAAACCGACGGTGCGCGTTCTGCCTGGACACCGATCACTCTCGTCTTCGGACTGATCCGCTCGCGCACGAGGGAGACTCCACAAATTCCTGAGCCCAGGCCGATCGGCACGATGACGGCGTCGATATTTTGAATATCGGCAAAAAGTTCCAACGCGTAGGTGCCAACCCCGGCAATGAGTAACGGATCGGCTGAGTGCAAGAAGCGGTAGCCTTGGGCAGCGACTAACGTAGCCGCATGATCGCGCGCTTCATCAAAATCTTTGCCATGCTCGATCACTTCCGCGCCTAATGCGCGCATGCCGACGTTCTTCTCGGGATTGTTCCCTTTTGGAACGACCAGCACGGCTTCTGCGCCGCAGAGCTTGGCGGCATAGGCAATCGATAACCCATGATTCCCACGGGTCGCAGTGATGACGCCGCGTTGGCGTTCTTCCGGCGATAGTGAGGAGACAAAATTGACTCCTCCACGGACCTTGAATGAGCCGGTCGGGAGGTGGTTCTCGTGCTTGATGAATAATTCACAACCAACGAGTACCGATAACCCAGGAGAAGGGTAGGTCGGGGTCCGTGGCAGAACCCGGCTTACGGTCGCTTGGGCGCGCAAAATGTCGTCATAGTTTGGCGGACGCATGAGAGTCCTTTCCGTCTTCATCGGCAAGAAATCGAGTAATATCCTCAGGCATTAGTGTGGTCCACCGCTCCGCAATCATCACTGCCGCTTGAATTGAGATACGTTCACTTTCTCCGACCAGCTCGCGCGTGACCTGATAGGCACGTCCGTTACTCTGCAGGACCCGTCCGTGTCCGTTCTCTGACCACTGGTTCCGTCGCAGGAGCACTGGCGGTACTGGTAGTAAGGGGATGACTTCCTTCAATAAGGGATCGTCCTCATCAACAAGAAAGTGGCACTGTGAGCCGACCTCGCGACAGAGGACGCGAATCTCGTTCTGTAATGTCTGCAAAAATGCGATATCGTTGGAATAACTGGGAGTGAGGTTTGTGAGGACGGTAATGTCGGGGCGCACCGTTTGCAGCAGCTGGTGCATATCACCTGGTTGGCGCACGCCGAGTTCAAGGATCAAGATTTCCGGCTTCTCGGGGGAGAAGAAGGCCGACCATGCAGCGCGAGCGAGGGTCTGGAGAATGGTCCACGTACTGTGGGTGTCAATTTCAAGATTGAGAACAGCAAGCGGTAACCCAATCTCGGTGTTATACGACCGAGGATTGGTGCGAACACGATAGCGTCGTTCGAGTAACTCCCCAAGTATACGTTTAATCACGGTCTTTCCTCGACTGCCAGCAATCGCGATGATTTTCGGCTGGGTGCGACGTACGAACACGCGTGCTAACATCTGTAAATACGGTACCGCGAGATGGCGGAAGCGATGGCCGGGTGTCTTCTGCTGTTGCTCGGCGGGTTGCAGTGCCGTGGTGGTAGTTGTCGGAGAAGCAGAAACTGACGACCGGACGTGAAAGTATGCCTCTAGCCGTTCAAAGGCGAGATCAATATCTGCTAGATCACGGCCAAAATTAATGCGCAAATGCGACTCGCCACTTGGACCGAATGCAATGCCGGAAACCAGAGCGACTTTAGCTTTTTCCAGGATATCCAGCGTGAGTCGCCGCGAGTCACGTGCCCAACGTACAGTGTCTTTTACTCGCGGAAAAACAAAGTAGGCACCTTCCGGTTTTTGATAGTCGAAGATGTGAGAGAGTCGATCCAAGTGCTCGACCGTGCGATCTCGGCGCTCTTTGAATGCCCGATGAAACGCGGCAATATGTGGTCCGCCCTGTTCCAGTGCAGCGATGGCACCATACTGAGAAACAACTGGTGCGCACGTGACCAAGGCATCATGGATCTTCAAGATCTCACGGACATTAGCGGCATCGGAGTGCAGATAGCCAACTCGCCAGCCGGTCATGCCATACGCCTTAGAAAAGGTGTACACACGGACGATACGGGAACGCATTGCCGAGAGTTGCGCAGGAGAGAAGTACGCTTCTTTACTGAAGACAAAATCTTTGTATGCCTCGTCGATGATCAGAAAGAGGTCATGACGTTCGGCAAGCGCAACCAGCTTGAGCGTCTCTGCACGCGAAAAGACGGTACCGGTGGGATTGTTCGGGTTGCAGTACAAAATGGCGCGCGTACGAGAGGAAATGCACTGTTCAAACGCGTCGATGTCAAAGGCAAAATTGTCTTCTTCATGCAGTGCGGCAAAGCGGGGAGTACACCCGGCCATGCGGACAACTTCCTGGTACGACGCATAGCTTGGCGTCGGCAGAATCACTTCATCGCCTGGCTGTGTGAGGGTCAGTAACGTTGAGGCGATCCCTTCGATGGAACCACAGGTGACAATAATTTCATCATCTGGATCATAGTGCATGCCATCGCGGAGCAGAGACTCAGCGATCAACTCTCGTAACTGGGGCAAACCAGGCGTGAGTGAGTATTTCGCGCACGCACCTTCGGCGATCTTTTGTTGGACGAAAGCTTTGATCGGCTCCGGGGTATCGAAACTCGGAATCCCTTGCGCTAGCGACACCACACCGGGAATACGACTGGCCGCCAATTCGATTTCTTTGATTGGCGAGAGTTTCATCTGCGCAGTACGCGCAAAGCGCCGCTCGGAGCCGAGGGTCGCGTGAGCAACGTTCATCAATTCTCCTTGTTCAGTAACCTCAGGTTTAGAGGAGCAAATAGGGGTTTGCAATGGAGCAGCGATATGCGATAGTTCGCGCCGATAACCCTGTAGATGCGAAGGAGGACTCGACATGCAGAATCCCATGTTCACGCGGGCTGAAGTTGAAGAGATGGAAAAACGCACGGTCGATCGTCTCATCGAAACGATCGAGAGCGGAGATAAAGAGAAGGCCAAGAAGATTGCCCAACGGATGTATAACGAGTTTCTCAGTATGCACGATCTCTATCGTAACTGGACAACAGCGACGCTGAGCGAGATTGGCAAGCGCTTCGGAGATGAGGTGCTCGAACAGATTATGACCGAGGGCGTAAAAGCCTGGTGGTTGCCGAATTTAGAAAAACTCCCTCAAGGCCCGGAGGCACTGCCGCAACGGATTAAGATGTTTGTGGCGGGATTGCACGGCCACTTGCAGCCGATGCATATCGAGGAAGATGATGAGAAGGTAGTGATCCAGATGCGACCATGTGGCAGTGGTGGGCGGTTGGTGTTGGAAGGCAAGTACGAAGGCCCGAATGGATTTTACACCGTCGAGAAACCACAGCGGATGACCTACAATCGTGCGAACTTCCCGGTCTATTGCGCTCATGAGCCACCGATGGAAATGATCGATATTGAAAAGAACGGGGCGCCTTTTGTGGTCGTCGAGCCTGCGGCTGTACTTGGCAAGGAACATTGTTCGTTCATCATCTACAAAGATCGCAGCAAGATTCCTGCGAAATATTACGAGCGGCTGGGTTTGAAAAAGCCCGACAACGCCGCGAAGTAAGGGGCAACGGGGAAATGGAAAACCGAAAACAGGGAAAAGGCGAAACGGGGAAAAGGCGAAACGGAAAACCGAGGAACAGTATCCGAGCGTTTTAATCTTCTTCTCCATTTATCCTTATTTCCCATTTACCCTTTTCGCCCCGTCCTGTATTACCCTTTTCCCTCATCCGGAGGAGGACACTATGTTACAAGCCGGAGTTGGATTATCTACACAGCAAGATACCGAAAAAGCAGCGTTTGAAGCGGCGCACACTGCGCTCACTCGTTCTGGAAGCAAGAGTGCTGACTTTGCGCTCGTGTTTGCGACGGCCAGTCATGGGCCAGGGTATTCTCTCTTGCTGCGGACAATTCAGGAAACTACACAAGCGGCTCATGTTGTCGGCTGTAGCGCGGGAGGAGTGCTGACCACTGATGGAGAAGTAGAGCGTACCTCTGGGGTGGCGGTGCTAACCGTACGAACTGATGCGTTTGCTGCGTCACGGTTCTTTATCCCGCAACTGCGTGGGCATGGGTACGAAACCGGGAAAGAAGTTGCTGCCCATGTCCAACCTCGGCTTAAAAATGACAATCTGTTAGCAGTCTTTCCTGATACCTATAATTTTAATGCGGCTTCCTTCTTTAACGGATTATCCGAGAGAGTCCCACAACTCGCGACTGTTGGTGGTGGGGCGTCCGAGGATGGGAGCATCGGGGAAACGTTTCAACTCTGCGGTGATACGGTGAGTAATAACTCGGTGTGCGGGTTGTTGCTGAGCGGACGCTTTCAACACTCGATGAGTATTGCCCAGGCGTGTCAGCCGATCGGCCCTGTCCATACCGTGACCAAATCGCACCAAAATCTCCTGCTCGAACTCGACGGACGGCCGGCGTTTGAGGTCTTTGCCGAGGTTGCACATCAACCATTGACTGACGATTTGCGTCGCGCTGCGGCCTGTGTTTTTGTCGGTCTGCCGGTCGATAGTGAACGGCAACACATTGCTCGTGGTGAGTATGTCGTGCGGAACATCGTTGGTTTCGATCCCAAGCAAGGGATTGTGGCCGTGGCTGACGAAATTCGCCAAGGGCAAAAGATGGTGTTTACTCTGCGCAATGGTGATGGTTCACGTGAAGACCTGAAAGTCACGTTAGAGGAACAGGCTCGAGCCTGGGAAGGCAACCCGCCCAGCTTTGGTCTCTATATTAATTGTCTCGGGCGTGGCAGCGGACTGTACGGATTTCCTGACCTCGATACGTCATACATTAAGCAATACTTCGGCGAGATTCCGTTGATTGGCTTCTTCTCAGGTTGTGAGATTGCCCCGATTCGTCAACAATCGGCACTGCATCAGTATTCTGGGGTACTCGTGCTGGTGGGGGAAAGAACGGGGCATTAACAAAGAGAACCAAAAACGTAACACGTAACCATCTCCCCACCCCTTTACGTATTACGTATTACGCTTTACGTTTTAGAATGGCCACAGCCGTCCCCAAAAGCTCTCCTCTTCTTGTGTACTTGTCGATTCTTGCGGCTTTTCCTGGCCCTTTGACGGAGGAGGCGATGTTTTTTCCTCACTTAACCAAGGATAGGGATTGAAGCGAGAGAGCCAGCCGGGTTTGTTTACTGTTGCCCCTGGAGGTGGTTGCAGGTCTTCTGCCGAAGCGTAGCTTTGCGTTTCAGGCGTAAAGGCTTTTGGCTTGACGCTGGCTGCCATAGCATAGCGTGGTAAGCAGCACATCTGATCATAACAACAGGCTGCTTTCTGCTCGCAACACGCAACTTTCTTCGGCGGGAATATGTACGAACAGGAGCTACACAACACCAACACGAGAAACAACAACGATGACGGGTTTTTCATACCGACTCTTCGGCCTCTTCTCACAGTCAGTTAATTCTCGCGCAGAGTCACAGGTGATGGCAAGGAAACAGACGAAAGCCTCCCCCCTGTTTCTGCGTGGCGGCTACCATAGCATGGGTTTCCATAAGAGAAAGCCCTACATCTCGACCCGCTTGAGGCATTACGGTACGAATAACTAGGATGAGTATAACGAACACTACAGGAAGCGGACTCAACTCTCGCTTGTGCGTGCCTACTGACAACTTTCTTACGCTGCGTGGTGCGACGATCCACTACCTCGAATGGGGGAGTAACGCCAACCCCCCACTCATCCTGCTGCACGGAGGATCTGCTCACGCCCATTGGTGGGACCATATTGCGCCTGTCTTGGCACAGGATTTCCAGGTTTTTGCCATTGACTTACGTGGACATGGTGACAGTAGTTGGGTGGATGGGCAGCCTGCCTATCAGATCGAAGACTATGTTGCCGATCTTGCCGAGTTTGCGGCGCATTTGGGACTTTCGTCTTTCGTGTTGATTGGACACTCACTGGGCGGGTTTGTCGCTATGTCCTATGCGAGCATTCACTGTCAGCACTTACATGCGCTGGTAGTTGTTGATATCGGCCCTCGTATCGGTGGCGGCCGTTTTATGCGGCTGCTGCGGCAGATGCCATCTCCTGTATATGTGAATGAGGCTGAGCTGTATGCGCGTTTTCGCTTATTACCGGAGCAAACCTATGCGGTGCCTGATGTGTTCCGCCATATTGCCTGGCATAGTGCGCGACGACACGAGGACGGAAGTTTTACGTTGAAATTCGATCGTACGACTTTGGGTCGCGAACCTCGCGATCTGCGGGCACAACTTCCCGACATTCACTGTCCGACCTTGTTCCTCCGTGGAAGTGAAAGTCACAATCTGTCTACCGAGACACTCGCGGAGATGGTTCGCCTCTGCCCACGCAGTCATGGAGTGGACATTTCCGGTGCCGGCCATCATATTTTTCTCGATCAACCAGAGAGATTTCTTATGG
>JAYVFX010000105.1:0-11067 GCA_043772795.1 Deltaproteobacteria bacterium | reverse complement strand
CTGTCCTGGGTATCAGTAAGAGGACTGCTCTCCTCTGGTGAAAGAAGGTTGGGGTAAGAAGAAATCGGCAAAAGAACAGCCAAAACGCGATGTTCGGTTAGAATAGTGACACTCAGTTCTTGGCAACGTCGTAAAAGCGCGCTCAGAACCGTTCGTGCATTACCGGATACGGGAAACAATTTTCCGGTTTCTTCGCGTTTCAGTGGAACCCCTAGTGAGGCAAACCAACGCACGGTTGCCTTCTCATCAAGGGCAGCCAGAATGTTGCGCACGATATTCCGCGAGCCATTGAAGTCTTCTGGGAGAATAGCGTCGTGCGTGACATTACAGCGCCCTCCCCCGGAAACGAGAATTTTCGCGCCAACTTTTCGGGCCGAATCAAGAATAACAATTGACGGAGACTCGTCCTTTTTCTGCGCTGCTTCAGCCGCAAAAATTGCCGCAGCTAAACCCGCTGCCCCTGCCCCAACGATAACGACGTCGTAGTTCTGAGACATCGCATAGTTGTAGAGTGCCCATGGCGACTTGTCTGCTCCGTATTGGGGGTGGTTTGGGGCTGCTACCTTACAGTTTGACAGACCGCTCGTCTTCCAGCAGCATAGGCACGGTAGGGAACACCCGTACAGTGGTGCACCCTACGGACGGATGAAGCGATGACCTGTACTCAGTGTCACACAACGAACAAAGCGGGCCGGAAATTTTGTGCAATGTGCGGACAGATGTTGCCAAGCGCGTGCACGCAGTGTGGCTTTCTCAACGACCCTGGCGATCGCTTTTGTGGAGGGTGTGGAAATCCTCTGGCTCCGCTCCCGCGACCGGAAGCCGGCGCCAAGGTCCTCCCCACTCAGCCTCAATCCCCGGCAGCCTATACCCCACGTCATCTCGCTGAGCGCATCCGTGCAGCAACTCTGACAGAGGGTGAGCGGAAAATGATCACCGCGCTGTTTGCCGATCTCAAAGGCTCTACAGCACTCATCGAAGGGCTTGATCCTGAAGAGGCGCGGGCAATTATTGATCCGGCTCTGCAACTCATGATGGATGCCGTGCATCGCTATGAAGGCTATGTCGCACAAGCATTAGGAGATGGCATCTTTGCGTTGTTTGGCGCTCCGCTTGCCCATGAGGATCATCCGCAGCGGGCAGTATACGCTGCGTTGCGCATGCAAGAAGAGATGCGTCACTATGGCAATCAGGTGAGACTCAAGCACGGGGTTCCCCTGGCCATGCGGGTCGGAGTGAATACAGGCCAAGTCGTCGTGCGGTCGATTCGCAAAGACGACCTTCACACCGACTACGTACCAGTCGGGCATGCTACGAACCTGGCGGCCCGGATGGAGCAGATGGCGACGCCGGGCTCGATCTTGATTACCGAGGACACCAAGAAACTGATCGCCGGGTATTTTGAACTCAAAGCGTTGGGCGCCGCCGAGATCAAAGGGCGAGCGGAGCCGCTCAACGTCTACGAAGTCGTAGGGGCAGGACCACTGCGGACGCGGTTACAAGTGGCCACTCGCCATGGCCTGACTCGCTTTGTCGGACGGCAGACCGAGCTAGAACAGATCGAGAGAGCATTAGGCCAAGCCAAAGTGGGACAGGGACAGATTGTGAGTGTCATGGGTGAGGCGGGATTAGGGAAATCGCGGTTGTTCCATGAGTTCAAACTCCTCTGCCAGAGCGGGTGTTTGCTGCTGGAAGCCTACTCTGTTTCGCATGGCCAAGCGTCGCCCTATCTACCGGTGATCGAGCTGCTGAAATCGTACTTTCAGATGCAACCGCACGATGACGAACGCACTCGCCGCGAGCGCGTGATTGGCAAGGTCTTGGGCCTCGACCGCAGCTTGGAAGATACGTTGCCCTATCTGTTTGCCTTGCTCGGAATTGAAGAGCAATCGTCCCCGTTACCGCAGATAGACCCACAGACTCGCCGGCAGTGCATGTTCGACGCGCTCAAGAAGCTCTTGCTACGCGAAAGTCTTAACCAGCCACTCGTCCTTATCTTTGAAGACTTGCACTGGAGTGATAGTGAAACGCAAGGGTTCTTAGACACTTTCAGTGACGGCATAACCTCCGCGAAAATCTTACTGCTCGTGAATTACCGGCCCGAGTATCGTCATGAGTGGGGGCAGAAGACATACTATACCCAGGTGCGGCTGGCGCCCTTGGGGAGCGCAGAGACGGAAGAGTTTCTCACGTTCCTGCTGGGCCCGGATGACAGTCTCACAGCCTTAAAGCAGCAGATTTTAGCCAAGACCGAAGGCACGCCGTTCTTTATGGAAGAAGTGGTGCAAACCTTGGTGGACGAACAAATGCTGAAAGGCGAACGGGGGAACTATCGTCTCTTGCAAGCGGTGACCGACTTGCGCATCTCTCCCACAGTCCAAGGGGTACTCGCCGCGCGTATTGATCGCTTAGCGCCGGAGGAAAAGGCCCTGCTCCAACAGCTCTCGGTCATCGGGCGCGAGTTTCCACTTAACTTGGTGCGCCACATCATTACCCAGCCGGAAGACGAGTTGTACCGACTCCTCTCTGCCCTCCAGCACAAAGAGTTTTTGTATGAACAGCCCGCGTTTCCCGAAGTCGAATATCTCTTTAAGCACGCCCTGACCCACGAAGTGGCGTACAACTCGGTGCTCATTGAACGCCGCAAAGCTCTGCACAAGCAAACGGCACAAGCAATTGAGCGGCTCTTTCACGATCGGTTAGAGGAGCATTACAGTGAGCTGGCGCATCACTACAGCAGCAGTGGGAATAAAGAAAAGGCGGTTACGTATCTCCTCCGGGACTTACGCGCAGAATGGCTCACAAGCCACGAGCCGTAGACTCGGCAGCTCAGCCCGCAGATAGTTGGAAAACAAGCTGTTCCGCAGTTCGTATATCCTCTATCCTAGTGCTTTGACCTTCACTTTCTCAGCATGCTTGACAAGCCTCAGGGTGGAGGTGTATTTAACTTCTTAGTTACTTAACTAAAAGGTTAATTACTAAATGTCCCCCGATCACCTCAGCATCACCTTCGCAGCCCTTGCTGATCCCACCCGCCGCGCAATCCTGGCGCGCCTCGCCCAAGGCGAGGCCTCGGTCGGGGAATTGGCCGCGCCCTTCGACATGAGTCTGCCTGCCATATCCAAGCACCTCAAAGTGCTGGAGAACGCCGGTCTGATCGCGCGTGGTCGTGATGCGCAGTGGCGCCCCTGCCAACTCACGGCGAGTCCGCTCAAGGACGCCGTCGACTGGCTGGAGCACTATCGTCCCTTTTGGGAACAGAGCTTCGATCGTCTGGCCGAATATCTGCACAAGGTGCAGAGAAAGGAGAAGAAACATGGCCGCAAGAAGAAGTAGTACCCCCGCGGAAGTGACGGAGCGGGAGCTGGTTATCACGCGCGTCTTTGATGCGCCGCGCCCTCTCGTCTTCAAAGCCTGGATCGAGCCCGAACGGATCAAGGAGTGGTGGGGACCACGCGGCTTCACCACACTGTCCTGCGAGATAGATCTCCGACCCGGTGGCACGTGGCGCACGCGGTCGCGATCACCTGAGGGGACCGAGCATGCAGAGCACGGCGTCTTTCGTGAGATCGTGGAACCGGAGCGGCTCGTCTTCACCCAGGCGTGGGAGCATGCGAACGGTACGCCTAAGCACGAAACGCTGGTAACGGTGACCTTCGTCGAACAGCGCGGAAAGACCTTGCTCACCTTCCATCAAGGCGTCTTCGAATCGATCACCTCGCGTGACGAACACGAAAGTGGCTGGAGCAGCGTCTTCGAACTGCTTGTCGAATATCTGGCAAAGGCCTGAAAAAACAATTTCACTGAAAGGAGATTAAACCATGCAGCACAATCATATCGTATCACAAGATGAGTGGCTCACCACACGAAAGCAGCACTTACTCAAGGAAAAGGAACTTACCCACTTACGCGATCAACTGAGCGCAGAGCGTCGTACCCTCCCCTGGGTCAAGGTCGAGAAGAACTACGTGTTCGACGGATCAAAGGGCAAGGAGACGCTCGCCGACCTTTTCGACGGACGCAGCCAATTGATCATCTATCATTTCATGTTCCGTCCGGGGTGGGAGGAAGGCTGCAGGAGCTGCTCGTTCCTCGCCGATCACATCGACGGCAGCGTCGTGCACCTCGCGAATCGTGACGTGACACTGATGGCGGTATCACGAGCGCCCTTACCGGAGATCGAAGCGTTCAAGAAGCGCATGGGCTGGCGCTTCAAATGGGTCTCTTCGTACGGCAGCGACTTTAACAGCGACTATCACGTGTCGTTCACGCAGGACGATGTGGCAAAGGGCAAGACGTCCTACAACTATGAAGTGCGTGAATCCACGAGCGAAGGGGAAGCCCCTGGCACCAGCGTGTTTTACAAGGACGCGACTGGCGACATCTTCCACACCTATTCCAGTTACGCACGCGGGTGCGACATGTTGATTGGCGCGTACAACTACCTCGACCTCGTGCCGAAGGGCCGCGACGAAGACGCCCTGACCTTTACGATGGCCTGGGTTCGCCACCACGATCGTTACGGTGACGATTATGTCGTTGACCCCAAGGCATCCTACACACCGCCGAAGGATTCAGACTCCTCGCACTGTTCGCGGGAGGGGCATTCGTGAGCACTCATTGTTGCTGCGAGGTCATGGCGATTGGCAGCAGATGACATTGGCGCGAGCTGTCGGTGAAGGAGAAAAGATATGGCCGCAAGAAGTAATGCTGCTACAGAGTCGGCGGAGCGGGTGCTCGTCATCGAGCGCATCTTCGATGCACCCCGCGAACTCGTTTTTGAGGCATTTACCGACCCAGAACGTTTGATGAGCTGGTGGGGCCCCCACGGCTGCACGGTGATCTCCTGCGAAGCTGACCCCAGGGCGGGGGGAACCTGGCGCATCTCCATGCGGTCGCCGAAAGTACTTCCGCAGTTCGTTCACCGGCATCCCGTCGACCCCGAGACTGGTCCGGGTCTCTCGCAGCCGCGCCAGAGCGGCCGTGACGTTGCCGCGCGCGACCACCAGTGGATCATAGAGAGACAGCGAGGCGTATATCAGGAAGTCGTGAAGCCGGAGCGGCTGGTCTTCACCTATGCCTTCGAAGATGACGCCGGTCGGCCGATCCATCAAACAGTGGTTACGGTAAGCTTCGCGGACGACGGGGGCAGAACCAAGCTGACTTTGCATCAGGCGATTTTCGAGACCGTTTCGGCCCGAGACGACCATGTGCGTGGCTGGACCGAAGCACTGGAGCATCTCGTGGCGTATCTGACGCGGGCCCAGTGAGGCCACACACCCGCTCGCGAGGGGTACGCTGACTTGCTGTGACATTCTTTCATGACGCCGACTTGCGTATTGACATAAAACGACCGGTCGTGCTATTTTTAACGCATGGAAAACCCTGTGGTGTTGACAGGCGGATACCTCCCGCGGTACGGGGCCCAGCTCGCCGGGCCACGCGCCGTCGAGTCGGTAATGAGGGGCATGCTATATTCCGGCTATGAAAAAACGATCATCTCCAACCCGCGAGCGCATTCTCCAGCACGGCCTTGCCCTGATGAGCCAAGAGGGGCTAGGGGGCGTCACACTCGGTCAGTTAGCGGAACGTGTCGGGATGTCAAAGAGTGGGGTCTTCGCCCACTTCCGTTCCAAGGACGAGGTGCAAATCGGCTTGCTCGAGGACTCGGCGCGGCTGGCCAATCTCAGCGTCGTCGAGCCGGCGATGCGAGAGCCGGAAGGGCTCCCCCAGCTAGAGGCTCTGATCAATCATTGGCTTGGCTGGGCACAGCGAGCCGGGCTTCCCGGAGGATGTCCCGTAGCGGCGGCAATGTTTGAACTCGACGACGTGGAGGGGCCCGTGCGGGAGAAAGTGCTTGCGATGGAAGCGGAATGGCGCACCTTTTTGCGGCGGATAGTCCGTCAGGCTGTCGATCGCAAGCATTTACGTGAGGACCTGGATGTCGACCAATTTGTTTGGGAACTCTCTGGCATCTACCTCAGTCATCATGCGGCGCAGCGCTTTCTGCGGCAGGCCGATGCCGATGTCCGGGCGCGAACCGCGTTCGCGGCGCTCGTGGAGCGAGCCCGGCCAACACACGGTACGAGTAAACGGATACGTCGCGTGAAGTCGTCCAGCGCAGCTAAGCGATGAGCTTGCAACGAAGTGAATACAGAGATCCTATTTGAAATAAAGACCGCAACCGCATGTACCGCCCTTCGACAAGCTCAGGGCGAACGGGAAGAGCAGCGCAGAGAGGATCCCAGACCCGTTCGTGCTGAGCTTGTCGAAGCATGAACAGGATATGTATCCACAACTGATTTAGGAAACCTATAGAGCAGCATACTGCGCAACGCACGAGTCGCTCTGCATAAAGAAACTTCAATCGATAAGGAGATGAACATGGACACGATGAACCAACAGGTAAGCGAAGACCAATTTTCAGCAATGCATAATCAGCACAAGCCGGAAATCGCCATGCTGCTCTACCCCGGCCTGACGCTCATGGACATGCTCGGCCCCCAGACGGCCTTGGCCACGTCCGCGAAGGTCCACCTCGTGTGGAAGACACGCGACCTCGTTGTGTCGGATTCCGGCGTGGCCGTGCGGCCGGACACGACTTTCGACGAGTGTCCGAAAGACCTTGATGCGATTTTCGTCGGCGGCGGCCCCGGTCAGATCGCCGTCATGCAAGATCCCGAGGTGCTACGGTTTCTCGCGGATCGTGGCAGCCGGGCGAAGTACGTCACCTCGGTCTGCACAGGGTCGCTGATCCTCGGGGCCGCGGGCCTCCTGCGTGGTTATAAGTCCACGTGCCACTGGGCTGGCCATGCCCTCTTGCCGTTATTTGGGGCAACACCGGTCGAAGCGCGAGTCGTGGTAGACCGCAACCGCATCTCAGGGGGAGGCGTGACGGCGGGCCTCGACTTCGGCCTAGTGCTGTTGGCGAAGATGCTGGGGGAAGACATCGCCAAGATGACCCAGCTGGCATTGGAGTACGACCCCCAGCCGCCGTTTAACGCCGGGACGCCGAAGGTCGCTGGCCCCGAACTCACCCAAAAGGTCATCGAGTGGCTCGGACCAATGAACGACAAGATGCTGTACGCCTGCGAGGCCGCGAGCAAGGCTTTGGCAGCGGCGGCCTGACGGCACCCAGATGGCGTTGTGTACGTTGTATGCATACAACGAAGGGCTTCACCGTGCATACCGTCGACAGGGTGAAGCCCCTCTATGACTACGTCCGGTAGCGCGACCGCGTCACAGTGTATATAGCTTCGAGGCCGATTGGTGGTCCGATCGCCTTTTTAGTGTGAGGGGTGTAACCCCGTTCATAAGGGGAGAAAGAAGGAGTTCTATGCCGTTTCTTGAGGAACTCGCCTTTGCGTTTCGTTCGGTCGCCAAGATGAAAGGCTTGTCGATCTCTATCATTTTGACGCTGGCGCTCGGGATCGGCGTTAACGTAGCCATCTTCGGTCTGGTACGAGCCGTGCTCCTGCGGCCGTTGGTCAACCGCGGCGAAGAGCGCATCGTGTACCTTCGTCAAAGCGCGCCCGGGATTGGGAGAGAAAACGCGACGTTCTCGGTGCCTGAGATTAATGATCTGCACGAGCGCGTCCGTTCACTGTCGGACGTAGGAGAGTTCTCAACCACGCCGCTCTCCATGATCGGTCTCGGCGAGCCGCGGCAAGTGCGGGCGGGGATCGTGAGTGGCAACTACTTTGACGTGATGGGATTACGGCCGGTACTGGGTCGGCTCCTCACGGCCAGTGACGACGGCGCGGGGGCCGCCGGCGCAGCTGTACTGACCTATGCGTTCTGGACATCGGCCTTTAATCGGGACACGGGGATTATCGGGAAGGCGGTCCGGTTCGATACTCCGTTCGGCAGCCGGCCCGCAGTGATCGTGGGCGTTCTTGAACCTTCGATCCCCTACCCGGCCGCGACCGAAATGATGGCCAACATGGCCACCAGTCCTCATCACCTTTCGGCGACCATGGTGCAAGGCCGCGAGCACCGCATGACTGAGGTGTTCGCCCGGCTGGCACCACAAGCCTCAGTCGACGCGGCCCGCAGCGAAATCGCTGGGGCGTACGATTCGATTCGGCATGACTACTCTGAGGCATACCCAGCGCAAGGAGCATTCACGATCCGCGCGGTGCCGTTGCGCGAACAACTGACGACCAACGCGCGCACGGTGCTGATCGTGCTCTTTGCGGCGGCGCTCCTTCTGTTTGTTATTGCGTGCTCGAATGTCGCCAATTTGATTCTGGCGCGTACGGTACGCCGGGAATCGGAATTGGCGGTCAGGGCCGCCTTAGGTGCCCACCCGATGGCGTTACGCCGTCTGTTGCTAGCAGAGAGCCTGGTGCTCTGTGGCTTGGGCGCGCTCGCGGGCGTGGCGCTCGCGTGGCCGCTCGCAGCAATGCTGTCACGCTATGCGGCCCGTTTCTCGGTGCGTGCGCTCGAAGTCACTGTCGATCCAGTGATGCTCGCGCTCGGTGTGGCGCTCGCCTTACTGGCTGCGGTGCTGCTCGCGTTCGTGCCCAGTCTGCCGTCCGACACGCGCAATGGCGGTTTGAAGCTCGCTAGCGGCAGCGCCAGGGTTGCCGGAGGCGCCAGGAAATTGAATGTCTTCGCGGTGGTCCAGATCGGCGCTTCCTTTATTCTGGTGGTGGGCGCCATCGCGCTCGTACGCACGTTCCTCGCTCTTCAAGCGTCATCACCTGGGTTCGACACCTCGCAGATACTCGCGTTCGACGTACCAGTGACATCGTACGGCCGCACCCCTGAGGATACCCGAAACTTTTATCGCCAGTTACACGCGCGACTGGGTAGCCTTCCCGGAGTGGAGCAAGCGGCGATTGGCAGCAGCATCCCATGGCGTGCTAACGAGGTTCTTGATCGGACAGGTTTCGGCTACCAGCTCGAAGGAGGTGAGCGCGGTGCGGCCAATGAAGATCCTCATGCCCGCATGCGCTCGGTATCGCCGGGATACTTCGCGGCGCTTGGCATTCCCATCGACGCGGGCCGGGACTTTACGGCCGACGATCGGGACGGCGCCGAGCGCGTGGTCATCGTTAGCCACAGCGTGGCGGCACGGTTAGGGCCGCAGCGAGATGTGCTGAATCGCAAACTCTACTGGACCGATCCAGTTATGAAGTTCATCGGCGTCAGTCCGGAGCCACGTCGTATCGTCGGCATCGTTCCAGACATCGACGATGAGCATGTCGTACCTGGGACACTGCCAACGGTGTACCAGCCGTTCGAACAGCAAGTGTTCGGAGGACGTGTTTTTGTCCGCGTCCGCAGCGACCCCTCTGCCATGATCCCGACGGTGACGCAAACTATTCGTGATCTGGCGCACGATCAGCCGGTGGCGGGCGGAGCAACGCTCTCCGAGATTCGCGCGGAAGTGATCTCGCCCGATCGGCTCAATGCGGCGGTGTTCAGCTTATTCGCCGTTGTCGCGTTGGCGATCGCCGTTGTGGGCGTAGCAGGGGTGTTGGCCTTCTCGGTCAGTAGCCGGACGCGCGAGTTCGGTATCCGCATGGCGCTCGGCTCCGCCCCGTCTGAGATTCTGGCTGGTGTCCTTGGCCACGGCGCAGCGATGGCCGGAGCCGGGATCGCGATCGGCCTGGTGAGCGGCTACCTCCTCCTGCAGATGACGGCGCGTTTTATCGGACCGATGCAAATGCCAAGCGCAGCGGCGCTGGCGGCTGCCGGAGCCGTGTTGGTCGTTGCAGGCGTGGGCGCAGCTTTTGTGCCGGCTGCGCGAGCGGCGGCGACCAATATCATGGAGTCGCTGAAGGCTGACTAATGGTGGATATTCAGAAATCACCGAGCGAAATTGCCGGGCGCCGTCGTCGCCGGATGATGATCGCGGTCGGCATCGCCGTGGTTTTGTCGGGTGCGGCATATTTTATCACTGGCCTCGGACGCGCGACTCCCACGGTTGACCGCGCCGGGCTGTGGATTGACACAGTGGCGCTCGGAGACGTGCCGCGTGAACTTCGTGGCGTCGGCGAGCTTGCTCCTCAAGACGACGCTTCGCGCTGGGTGTCAGCGGAACTGGACGGTCGCGTCGATCGGAAGCTGCTCGAACGTGGGGCGGTGGTCACGTCTGACACGGTGATTCTGCAATTGAGTAATCGTGACGTCGAGCAGGCCGCGCAGGAAGCGCGGCTCGAACTGCAAGGAGCCGAAGCCGCATACACTAGCCTGGAGGCGGCGTTGCAAAGCGAGGTGTTGGCGTTACGCTCTGCGGCGGCTGCGATCGCGGCCCAGCAGGCGGATGCTACCTTACAAGCGGAGGTCGACTCGAAACTGGCGAGCGACGGCCTGCTTGCGGAGTTGACGGCGCGCCAGTCGGAGGTGCGGAAAGCTTCGCTCGCCAGTCGCGCAAAGTTAGAGAGTGATCGAGTCCGCACGACAGAGACCTCGGTCTCGACTCGACTGGCGACGCAACGCGCTGAAGTCGAGCGCCGCCGTGCACTGGCCCAACTCAAGCAGCGTGATGTGGAGTCAATGACCGTGCGCGCCGGTATGGGCGGTGTGTTGCAGGAAATCGTCGTCGAAGTCGGCCAGCGCGTCGCGCGCAACACAAACCTGGCGCGGGTGGTAGACGCGTCACGGTTGAAAGCGGTCATCCGCATTCCGGAAGCGCAGACGCACGATCTTCGTCTCGACCTGCCCGCCTCCATAGATACGCACAGCGGGATCATACGAGGACGAGTGTCACGTATTTCGCCCTCTGCCCAAAACGGGACCGTGACCATCGACGTGGAACTCACGAGCGAGCTTCCGCCGGGAGCACGCCCGGACATGACGGTGGACGGTACGGTGGAACTCGAACGGCTCAGTCAGGTGCGGCATATGGGTCGGCCGTCGGCTGGGCCGACAGAAGGCGCTGTCACGCTCTTCAAACTGAGTCCGGATGGAACAGAGGCGAGGCGCATCACAGTCAAGCTCGGCCGTGCTTCGGCGAATCAGGTGCAAATTCTGGAAGGGGATCTGCAGCCCGGCGATCGCGTCGTGTTGTCCGACACGTCAGCTTGGCTCGGCACCACCGTTCGGTTGCGGTGAGCA
>JAYVFX010000104.1:0-5327 GCA_043772795.1 Deltaproteobacteria bacterium | reverse complement strand
GATACGCTGATTGGCACTTGTCAGCTGTGAGGCCAAGGGTAATGGCAGCACGACTTACCCGTAGCAAGACGTTGCGAACTCTCGCTCGTCGTCATACGATGCCCGCTACTCGAATTTCACCGATGAGGAGGTCCAAATGGCAATAACCGTGCTCTATGGAGACCGCTCTCCATCAGCAACCAACGCGAGTGCTGATGGTAACAACCTGTGGCTTTCACTCACAGAGTTGCACAACGCCACCGGCTGGGAACTGAAGCCGCAAGGCGCGTGTCTTGATGATGTGTGTGTACCAATCCCAGTTGGTCGCGAGGCGGAGTTCATACGTGCCAGCGGTAAGGAGTTTAATCTGGCTGCCCTCGCCCGCCTTCAAGGTCAACCAATCGTTCATGATGATACTCACAAGGTGTGGTTCTTCGGCGAAACCGGGAGCACCCGCAACAACTCTATGTCGTCCCTGCAAGCGCCGGATTTTACCCTGCCGGACCTCGACGGACGACAGCACTCTTTGTCACAATACCGTGGCAAGAAGATTCTCCTGGTCTCTTGGGCCTCATGGTGAGGCTGCCGCTTTGACCTGCCAGTCTGGCAGGCGCTCTATGCAGAACTTAAAGAGAAGAATTTTATTGTCATCTCGGTCGCCTTCGATACCGGTGGTGTTCCCGCAGTCAAAGACTGGATTCGCCCGGCCACCCCAGTGCAACTACCAAAAGAACTGAGCGACATCATGGGCTGGGAAGACGCGCTCATCAAAGGTGTAGCAACACCTACCTACCCTTGCCTCATTGATGAGAAACATATCGTCGCTGAACTGTACGGTATGGTGAATGTTCCCCAAGCCGTGTGGATCAACGAACAAGGACACATTGTCCGCCCCACAGAATCGGCCGGATTGAGTGACGGTTTCCGCACCATGGACCGCACGACCTGGCAGATGGCACCAGACATCGCGGCAGAAGGCAAAAGTATCCGCACGCGCTATGTTGACGCGATCCGCGATTGGGTCACCAAAGGTGATACGAGCCAGTACGCCCTCTCTTCAGAGGAAGTACGCAAACGCATGCGTGGGCCGACAACGAACGATGCCTTGGCCGCTGCTCATTTCCGCCTTGGGCAATACTTATTCTCCCAAGGTCACCAACAGGATGCACGGCGCTACTTTCTCGAAGCGAAACGCTTACGTCCGGAAAGTTGGAACTTCATCCGCCAGGAATTGGAACTGCAAGGAGTTGGAAACGCGTCAGGCCCGGATTTCTGGACGCAAGTCGATGCGTTAGGAGAGAAGGCCTATTATCCGCAGGCCAGGCTCTAAGGTCGCCCTTTATCGAGGGCACACCAAGATTAGGATGCTTCTGCCGCAGTGGCGGGCACAGCCCGCCCTACGCGGACCTCACCCCTAGCCCCTCTCCATGACTGGAGAGGGGAAGAAGAACGAGAAGACGGGCTGCCATCGTCACCGAAAGACCTGAAACTTGGTGTGTTCTGCATATAGATATTGATCTGTCGTACGGAACATACCCAGAAGAGTACTGAGAATTTCTATAAGGGATCTCTTCCCCAAGCTTCATGTTACTTCTATTCCCTAATCTGCGAGGACATTCCTCTAGCACGGAAGGCAATACATTCACATCTTAATTTGTGCACTCCCCCGATTGGGGGTAGTACCAAGCGAGCACAACAGTCACATTACGCATGAGAGTGAAGTCTCTCTTCTCAGAAAAATCTCAGAAAAATTTTAGAACTTCCTCAGGACTTGGCCTCACAACATCAGCTAGACTACTATCGCATTGAAATAGTGGCGATACGTAGTACCGTGTTCCTTGGGCTTTTGGCTGTGGCTGTACTCTGCTCCTACCCATGATGGGGGCATGGTAGCGCCAGCGGCCGCAGAAGTCGCGAGGAAACGCCGAGGTTTCTACGAGGCGCGCGGGGAGAGAGACATGCACATAGACGAACAGCTGACCTTTGCTCGCTACCGGGTGGATCTGCACGCGGAGCAGTTATGGCGGGGGAGTCGGAGCATTCCGCTGACAAGCAGGGCCTTCGCCGTGCTCCGCTATCTGGTGGAACATGCGGGTCAGGTGGTGAGCAAAGCGGAGCTCTTCGCCGCTCTGTGGCCAGGCACGGCCGTCACCGATGGGGCGCTGACGGTCTGCATTAAGGAGGTGCGTAAGGCCTTGGGCGATAAGGCCACCGCGCCCCGGTTCATCGCGACTGTCCATCGCCGCGGCTACCGCTTCCTCCCCGCCGTGACCGCTCAACCAGTTCGGAGTTGCGAACAGTTCGGAGTTCCACCTCTCCCCAAGTCTGGACCCCGAACTCTTAACTCCACACTCCGGAACTCTTTGCTGGTCGGAAGAGAGGCCGAACTCGCCCAACTACACACCTGGTTAGACGAGGCACTGAGCGGAAAGCGACAAATTGTCCTTGTCACCGGTGAGCCGGGGATTGGGAAGACCACGCTCGTCGATACTTTTTTGTTCGGCGTCCGAAGTCCCGAACAGTTCGGAGTGCCACAGCCCCCTCCCGAGACTCCGAACTCCGAACTGCCTTCAACTCCTGGTCCCTGGCTTGGCCGAGGGCAGTGCATCGAACACTACGGCCCGGGTGAACCCTATATGCCCATCCTGGAAGCATTGGGACGCTTGTGCCGTGAGCCTGGCGGAGAACAGCTTGTTACCCTACTCCATCAGCATGCGCCGACGTGGCTGGTGCAGATGCCAGCATTGCTCGACACCACGGAACTCGAAGTCCTCCAGCGCAAGACCCAAGGCGCCACGCGCGAGCGGATGCTGCGGGAGATGGGAGAAACGCTGGAAGTGATTACCGCAGAACATCCGCTGGTATTGTTGCTCGAAGATCTGCACTGGAGTGATGCCTCCACGCTCGACTTGCTCGCCTTCCTGGCGCGGCGGAAAGAGCCCGCCCGCTTGGTAGTGATTGGCACCTATCGTCCGGTGGAGGTGCTCAACCCGGGACATCCGCTCCAGAGTGCAACGCAGGAGTTATACGCGCATCGGCTGGCAACGGAGTTACCGCTGGAGTTGTTGAGCGAAGCTGATATTGCAGCATATCTGGAAGAGCGATTTGCTGTAGGGGCGCAGCATGCTGCGCCCCTACGAAACCTTGCCCGCACTCTTCATCAGTGTACCGGCGGCAACCCCCTCTTCCTGGTCTCGACCGTCGACGAGTTGGAAGCTCAGGACATCATCACTCGAAGTGACAATTTTGTAACATGGCAGGATGAGGTTGTAGACATCGGGATTGCCGAGTCCATTCGTCATCTCGTAGCGCGTCAGAGTGGGCGCTTGTCGCCTGAAGAACGGCACACGCTGGAAGCGGCCAGCATGGCGGGGATGGAGTTCTCTGCCGCCGCTGTAGCGGCAGCACTCACGACGGAGACGATCGAAATTGAACGCCGGTGTGAACAGCTGGCGGAACGACAACACTTTCTGCGTCGTATCGGCGTTGAAGAGTGGCCCGACGGAACGCTAGCGGCCCGCTACCGATTTCACCATGCCGTGTATCAACAGCTCTGGCATGAACGCGTGAGCCCGACTCAACTGCAAGACTATCACTTACACATTGGGGAGCGGAAAGAGACAGCCTATGGCAAGCGTACCAACGAGATTGCCGCCGCACTCGCTGTGCATTTTGAACAGAGTCGCGATTACGAGCGGGCCGTGCGCTATCTCCAACTAGCAGGCACGCACGCCATACAACGCAGTGCCTATAGCGAGGCCCACAGCCTGGCCAGCAAAGGGCTAGCGCTACTCCCCCTGTTACCGGCGTCCCCCCAACGCACGCAACTGGAGATGACGCTCCACATCGCCCTCGCCGTCGCTGTCATGACCACGAAAGGATGTAGCGTGCCTGAAGTAGGACAGGCATGTTACCGCGCACTGGAATTATGTCGGCAAGCCGACGACGAGCTGCAACTTTACCCTATCCTCTCAGTGCTGTTTGGCTTCTACTTCGTCAGAGCCCAGTTCCAGACCGCGCGCGAGATGGCCGAGCGACTCCTGCGCCTCGCCGAGCAACAACCCGAGCCGCTGCTGAAGTTGGCCGCGCATCTCACGCTCGCAGTCGTGCTGTGGCAGCTGGGCGAGTTGCCCGCCGCACACATGCACCTCGCGCAGCGCCAGCGCTTATACTCGCCACACGACCACCGCAAATTCTTACTGTTCGGCCATGACCCCACCGTGACCAGCCTCTCCTTTGCCGCGCCGGTCTTGTGGTTGCTCGGCTATCCTGAGCAAGCGCGTCGAGCGGGGCTAGAGGCGGTGGCGCTGGCTGAGCAGCTTGAGCATCCATATACACTCTCAGTTACCCTCAGCTTTGTCAGCCAGGTCTTTCGCAATCTTCGCGCGCTACCAATCTTTCAAACACAGACAGAGGCGCAACTTGTCATCTGCCGTGAACAAGACACTCCTGAAGGGATACCGTGGGGGATGATCATGCAGGGCTGGCTATGGGCCCACCAAGAACACGCACCAAAAGGGATTGTCCAGATCCGCGAAGGGATCGCCCTCTGCGACGCGGTCGGCAGCCAGCTGGACCGATCGCACCACCTCACCCTGCTGGCTGAAGCGTATGCCCTCAACGACCAACCGGATGAGGGACTGGCCGCCCTTGAGGACGCGGTTCAGTACGTCGCAAAAACCGGCGAGCGTTATTACGAAGCGGAGATTTATCGACTGCGCGGCGAGCTGACGCTCCAGCAGTTCAAGGTTCCAGGTTCAAGGTTCAAAGGAGAGGAGAGTTCGGAGTTCGGAGTCCAGGGCTCGGAGTCAGAAGAAGCAAGTCAAAAGTCAAAGCGCAAAAGTCAAAAGTTCCCCCTAGCCCCCAGCACCCGGGCGGAGGTGGAGCCGGAGGTGGAGGAGTATTTTCTCAAAGCCATCGACGTAGCCCGCAAGCAATGCGCCAAGTCGTGGGAACTACGTGCGACAATGAGCCTGGCCCGTCTCTGGCAACAACAAGCCAGAGGGCAAAGCGCAAAGTGCCAAGAGGGAAGAGCGGGGAGCACGAAGCAGAGAGCTAAGAGCAGAGAGCAAGGAGCACGGAGCCGGGAGCAAAAGGCAGAGAGTGGAGAGCTGGGACCATGTCACACGCAACACGAGACACGCAACAGGCTCGCCGAAGCTCACCAGATGTTATCCGAGGTCTACCACTGGTTCACTGAAGGATTTGACACGAAGGACTTGCAAGAGGCGAAGGCGTTGTTGGAGGAGTTGCGCTAAAGGGAGCAATGCAGGACATCGGGCTTACACAATCACGCCTTGTTCTTCCAACAAAGTTTTCAGATGTAACTCCAAACCGGGGAAAACCAG
>JAYVFX010000103.1:0-4279 GCA_043772795.1 Deltaproteobacteria bacterium | reverse complement strand
TGCTTACTCCAAACCGACAATCGCTTGTTTGCCCATCTCTCCCCACGTATTACGCTTGACCTGGAGGCCAGTTTAGCAAATGTGTCCTGACATCAGGGGGTATCCAGACCAAGCGTTGCAGGAGAGTGAGGAAGCACTTCGCTTGGCCTACGAACTCGCACATCCTTTCAGCTTAGCGTTTGCGTTAATCTATGCGGCCGGAGTACGGCAATTCCGCGATGAGGAGCACGCCGCGCAGCCGGGGGCAGAGGCCGCGATTGCACTCTCAGACGAGCAGGGGTTTTTATTCTTCTCGGCTCGAGGGAAGAGCGTCGAGGGCTGGGCGTTGACCCAACGGGAGCAAGTCGAGGAAGGGATTGCCCTGATGCGTCAAAGCCTAGCGGTGTATCAGACGTTAGGGATCAAACGGGGACAGCCGCATGTTCTCGCCGTTCTTGCTGAAGCGGGTGGTAAGATCGGGCAGATAGAAGAAGGACTGACTCTGGTGGCCAGGGTGCACGAGATCATCACTGGTAGTGATGAGTGCTGGTACGAAGCCGAATTGTGGCGCCTCAAAGGCGAACTGACGCTACAAAAGTTTCAAGTTTCAAGTTTCGAGTTTCAAGTCCCAAGTCCGAAAACTAGAAACCAGAAACTAAAAACTAGAAACCAGTCCGTAGCCCCTGACCCCCAAGGCGAAGCCGAAGCCTGTTTTCGCAAAGCCATCGACATCGCCCGCCAACAGGCAGCGAAATCGCTGGAGTTGCGGGTGGTGATGAGTCTCGTCCGGCTAAGGCAACAACAAGTCTTGGAGCACGGAGCACGGAGCGGGGAGCACAGAGCAAAGAACGAGACCGCTGGAAAGCGAGAAAGCCAGAAAGCGAGAAAGCCAGAATTGCCTCCTAGCCTCCCAGCCTCCCAGCATTCAAGCTTCCGGCTTGCCGAAGCACACAGGATGTTAGCCGAGGTCTACGACTGGTTCACCGAAGGGTTCGACACCAAGGATTTGCAAGAGGCGCAGGCGCTGCTTGCAAATCCTTGGGGGAAACGGCGAAAGGGATAAAAGGATAAGGGGATAAAGAGGAATGCGTACTAAATCGAACCACACGACATTGGTACCGTCGCCGCCCGGCGCTGAAGCACCGGGCTCACGCAACAAGGGTACGAATCTTCTGTGGTTTGATTTAGAGAGTGAGTATGCCGGACTGGTCTCTCCTCTCTGGCCCCATTGCCGCCTGCTGCCACACAGTAGAGAATGAGGCGGATAAAAACCGATCGAAGCCTTGGCCGAGGCGTTATTAGAGTTTCGTGGATTAACAGATCTGGAGCAGTGGCTAACGAGCCACGGGCGGGAGTAAAGCTCTGCTTGATTAAGGACATCTGCATGAACTCAACACCGACCTTTACCCCAGACGACTTAGTCGCACGCGAGCGCTTTGCCGATCCCTATCCGGTCTACCACGCACTCCGCGACCACTCGCCAGTCCATTACATCAGTATTCCGGCGAACGCCTCCTCCGGTATCGACAAACCGATCTGGGCGTGGGGGTTGCTGAAATATCACGACGTGTACACCGCCCTACGTGATCACGAGACATTCTCATCTGAGAGTCCAGTGGCTGGACAGTTCGGCCCGCCTCTCGTATTGATTCAGGATGACCCTCCTCGTCACACCCGCTTCCGCCGCATGGTCAACAAAGCATTCACATTGAAACGTGTCGAAGCCCTCGAACCGTGGATTACCAAGATTGCTAACGAGCTTCTTGATCATGTAGGAACTCAAGAGGCCAATATGGTGGACGCGTTTACTGTTCCACTGCCGATGCGTGTGATCGCGCGGCTCATGGGTATTCCTGAAGAAGATTACGCAACGTTTAAGCGCTGGTCTGATGCCTTTCTCTCAACAGTTTCGGCGGATCGTAACGACCGCATGCAAAACGTCCAGGATATGGTCGCGTACTTCGGTCAGATGGCGGCAGCACGACGTACCCAAGGCGCAGACGACCTCATCACCGCGTTGGTCGAGGCAGAAATCGAAGGCGAGTCGTTACAGGATTGGGAGATTCTTGGTTTCTGTATTCTCTTGCTTATCGCCGGTAATGAAACCACGACGAACTTGCTCGGCAATTTATTCAACCTGCTGGTTGATCGTCCTGAGTTATGGCAGCAATTGCAGAACGATCGGAGTATGGTCGAAACAGTTATCGAAGAGACACTCCGTCACGAGAGCCCAGTGCAACGATTGTTCCGCACGGCCACGCGCGATCTTGAATTCTCTGGAGTGAAGATTGCCAAAGGTGATCGTGTCACTATTTTCTATGGAGCTGCGAATCGCGATGCCGCCGAGTTTCCCCACCCTGACGAGTTCCGTTTAGATCGCGACCTCCGCAATCACATCGCGTTTGGCATGGGCATTCATTATTGTCTTGGTGCACCGCTCGCTCGCGCCGAGGCACGTATCTCGCTCCACGCGTTCCTTGATCGCTTTCCCAAGATCGCTCGTGGCGTGGCTCCGGCTGTCCGGCAAACCGCCTCTCCTATTGTCTTCGGTTTCTCACAGCTTCCGTTAGTGCGGGCAGATCGCTAAGCTACAAAGAGGAAACCTTAAGGAGAACTTATGATCCGATCGGTAAGCGTTCTACTTGCTTCTCTTCTTTTCTTGACGCCGATTGCTGCTCCCGGGGACAATTCTCCGGAACGTAGTTCACCTACTCACTTGCAACCCCTTGTCAAAACAAGCGCTAATAGAACACGACCAAAACCTGCGACAGCCCTGAATGTCGTATTTGCCCACAATCGTTTATCGGTCCACGTACAGAATGTTTCGCTCAAGCCATTGCTGGAGGAAATCGCGCATCAAACCGGGCTCACAGTCACCGTCAGTCCTACTTTTACAGCGATCCCCGTCACTGTAGAGTTATCTCAAATCGAGGTGGAGCCCGCTTTGCAGGAGATTCTTCGTCGAGCAGGCATTGCAAACGCGGCTTGGATATACCGCAAGAAAACCCAGTTCTCCAATAAGCAAGAGGACTGGGAACTGTCACGGTTGAACATCATTGCTGAAGGCCACGACTCCACACTCGTCACCGATACAACAGTTTCCCCAACCCAACCAAAACAGCAAACGACAACCGCCAAGAAGTTAGCACACGAACAGTTTCGCGATACGCGAACAAATCGATTGATTGATGTGGCCGCGCGCGAAGTACTGGTGCGCCTTGATCCCAAGATGTCAGCCGACGAAATGGCACAAAAGATTGCACGCCTCCATGCTGAGGTGATCGATCAGATCGCGCAAGTTGGCATGTACCATCTTCTGATACCTGACACTGACACGGTTTCAAGTTTCATCGACAAACACCAAAAAGATCCCCGTTTACAGCTCCTTGAACCGAACCCCATCGTCTCAGTTGAACCAACCGAGCAAACACCGAACGATCCATTCTTTCGCGCACAGTGGTCGCTGGAGCGTATCGGCGCGCCACAAGCGTGGACACATCTCCCGAATCATGCTGGCGGTATCGTCGCCGTAATTGACAGTGGGGTCGATCCGCATCACCCAGAGTTACAGGGACATCTCCTTTCCGGGAAAAACCTGATCGATCAGAATGACGACACTACCGACCAACATGGCCACGGTACTGCCATTGCAGGGATTGTCGCCGCAACCACAAACAATGCAATCGGCATGTCCGGTATCTGTCCCACCTGCCGAATCTTACCGGTAAAAGTGCTCAATGAGTCCGGCGAAGGAACCTACGCCTCCGTCATCGCAGGGATTGTGTGGGCAGCAGATCGTCACGTCGAGGTCATGAATCTAAGCTTGGGAAGCTACGGGTTCTCGCGGATGCTTGCCGACGCCGTTGAGTATGCCTATCGATCTGGTGCCGTGCTGGTCGCGGCAGGGGGAAACGAAGCAACTCAGGCGCCACTCTACCCCGGCGCCCTTCCGAACGTTCTCTCCGTCGCAGCCACTGATATCGCTGACAACTTGTGGACAGGGTCAAACTACGGCTCTGCTATCGATCTGACTGCTCCAGGCGTTCGCGTTCTGAGCCTTGATCTCCACAATAGCTATATGCTGGCAACCGGCACCTCGTTCTCCGCTGCGCAAGTATCGGGAGTCGCCGCCCTGGTGCGGACGAAACATCCTGCGCTCAAGAATACACAAGTGACCCAGGTGTTGTTCCAGACTGCTGACGACCTTGGCGAGAAAGGCAAAGATCAGTTCTATGGAGCAGGTCGGATCAATGCAGCACGGGCAATGCGGGTCGAGGTGCGTCCTTTCTAAATCAACCGT
>JAYVFX010000102.1:0-2402 GCA_043772795.1 Deltaproteobacteria bacterium | reverse complement strand
AAAGCTCTCACAAACTATGAGGCTGCGCTGATTATCGACCGCGAGATTAGGAATCGTGATGGTGAAGGAAATCACATGAACAACCTGGGTAGCATCTATAGTAGTCTCGGTCAGTACGACAAAGCCCGTGTCTACTATGAGTCTGCATTGCTGATCAGACAAGAAATTAAAGACCGCGACGGTGAGGGACGTACGCTCAATAACCTTGGGGCAATGTATCGATCGAGCAAGGAGTACGAGCAAGCCATTCACTACTATGAACAAGCCCTGGCAATAGCGCGTGAGGTTAAAAATCGTGCGGGGGAAGGCACGACGCTGAGCAACCTCGGCATTGTCTACGATATGCAGGGTCAACACGAACACGCCATCACGCTGCACGAGCAAGCGTTAGCAATTGCCCGTGAGGTAAAGAATCGCAACGGTGAAGGGGTAGCGCTGAATAATCTGGCGGAGTCGCATGATGATCTAGGTCACGAGGAGAAGGCCAGAGAATTCCTGGAACAAGCACTAGCGATCGTGCAGGAGGTGACAGACAAAGAAAACGAGGCCATCGCACTTAGTAACTTCATGATCTTGTGGAAAAAACACGAGAAACCACGTCTAGCCATTTTCTATGGTAAACAAGCAGTGAATGTCTTGCAGGATCTGCGCGGCAACATCCAGGGATTGCAGAAAGAGCTACAACAAAGTTTTCTCAAGTCGAAAGAAGACACCTATAGAACGCTGGCTGACCTCCTCATTGCTGAAGGCCGCCTGCCCGAAGCACAGCAAGTGCTCGATATGCTGAAGGAAGAAGAATACTTGACGTTTGTACGCCGCGACGCCAAGCAGGCCACCGGTGCGCAGACTCAGGCGACCTTATCGCCACCTGAAGCTGAATGGACCCGTCGCTACCATGAGATTGCTAATCGTGTGACAGCACTGGGAGTCGAGCGTAGCGCGTTACTGGAAAAGAAAACCCGCACCGCCGCAGAAGACCAACGCCTGATCGCTATCGAAGACGACCTTGGCATTGCGAAGCAAGCATTCGAGAACTTTCTCAAACAGTTGGCTGCTGAGTTCGGTGCTTCTACTGATGAAGCGAGCAAGGCGGTGTTTGAAGTGCGAGAAACGCAGGGCTTAATGAATACGTTGCGAATGTTAGGGGACGGGACGGTGGCGCTCTATACCGTGGTGGGCAAAGAAAAGTATCGTGTCATTGTCATCACGGCGGATACGCAAGTCGCTCGGGAATATACGATCTCGGCAGAAGAACTCAATCGCAAAGTACAGGCGCTACGAGAAGTTGTGCAACAGCCGGACCGGGACCCACGCCCGCTGGCGCAGGAATTGTACCAGATTCTCGTCGCACCGATCGCCCAGGATTTAGTACAAGTACAGGCGAAAACTCTCATGTGGTCCTTGGATGGAACACTCCGCTATGTACCGATTGCCGCACTTTACGACGGAGAACACTATCTGGTTGAGAGATATCGTAACACTCTGTTTACACCTGCCAGTCGGGATAGTCTGAAGGACCAGCCACGACAGCAGTGGATGGGATTGGGCTTGGGGGTGTCGCAGCCGCATCCAGACTTTCCGGCTTTGCCTGCCGTTGTGCCAGAGCTCCATGGCATTATCCGCGAGAACAAGAAGCAAACTCGTGAGGGCGTCATGGTGGGGACCATACAATTAGACGCAGCGTTTACCGAGGTGAGTATGCGGACCGCGTTACGGCAACGGTATAGCGCAGTCCATATTGCCAGTCACTTCAAGTCCACGCCAGGTGATGAGGGAGCATCGTTCTTATTATTGGGGGATGGTAGTCATCTCTCACTCGCACGGATCAACACGTTCCCCCAAGTTTTTGCAGGAGTAGAACTGTTGACATTATCGGCGTGTGAGACTGGGGTGGGAAATGCGCGCGCGGAAGGTGCGGAGGTCGACGGCTTTGGCATGATTGCCCAGCGCCAGGGCGCGAAGGCCGTCTTAGCGAGTCTCTGGCCAGTCGCAGACGAGAGCACCAAGGAACTGATGCAAACGTTCTATCGGACCCGCGAAGCCAAGAAAGGTATCTCCAAAGCGGAAGCACTACGGCAGGCGCAATTAACTTTGTTACGGGGAAACTTCTCCCAGGAAGACACTGACAAAGAACGCGGCGTGGTCCACGTGTCGCACGACTCTCCGAACACTGACGGCCAGAGCGCCACAGCTCCACAGTTTGTGAAAGACCCGGCGGCACCCTATGCCCATCCCTACTACTGGGCACCGTTTATCTTGATTGGCAACTGGCGATGACCCTGGAGTGTCTCGAAGGATTGTGGTTTCCCCTGTCATTCCAGGTAGAAGAAAATGATGCTATGGTGCAAAACTGTAAGGGGAATTCCTAATGAGTAGAGTTGTGAAGAAAGAAACAACAAAGC
>JAYVFX010000101.1:0-2787 GCA_043772795.1 Deltaproteobacteria bacterium | reverse complement strand
CTTGTCCCGCTTGACATCAAGTTGCACGACGTTGCCCTAGAATACGCTTATGCCCAAGGCATGCGTCCCCCTGCTGGTCAATTTCAGCTCTTTATTCCACCGATAAACAAACAGGATGTGAAATCTTCGGCATCGCTCGAGATACAACCCGAATCCGTCTCACCCCCGGGCGCAGCTGAGACCGTACCTACTGTTCAACCAACTGAACCCTTACCATCAGTCACCTCTGGTGAGACATTTGCCTCAAGCCCATCAATTCAGATTGATCGCGCAACCATCATCGGTGGACAGCTGTATTTTGAGGATCGCACTGTTACCCCGCCGCAGACGGTGTACTGGCAGGATGTGCATGTCGATCTCAGTCGCGCTGGGTACCCGGTGCTCTTGCCTTCCGCCTTTTCGGCTCATGCCTACAATGAAGACGGGGCTCCCGTGGAATTCAAAGGTACAACCGAACGGAAAGGAGAATTGACGGTTGTCCGGGTGCACGGCAAAGTGGAGAAGATGTCGTTGCCGCGCTTTAATTCCTACCTGGAACCAAGTTTAGGCTATCGAGTAAAAAAGGGTGCGGTATCGGCAACCTGGGACCTCGTCCTTCCAGGAGACCGAGTGCAGGCAAAGATGAAGGTGACACTGCATGACATCAACTTGAGCGGGAAACAGAAAGCCTCCATGTTAGAGCAGCAAGTTGGTTTGCCCCTCGCGTTAGTCATTGCCTTACTAAAAGACTTGAATGGTGACATCGATTTGCAATTGCCGATGGAAGGCCGGGTGAACGACCCCGGATTTGAATGGAGCGGGACTGTCGTCCGTGCGATCCGTGATGTGCTTATCGGCGCGGTGACATCCCCTCTCAAAGTCCTTGGCGCGTTGTTCAAAGGGAAAGACAAACTAGAGGGCTTTACCTTTGAACCGATTCGGTTCACACCTGGGAGTAGCCAGATAGCAGAGAACAGTAAAGAACAACTGTCACATCTCGCACTATTTTTGACGCAACGGCCAAATCTCGACCTCCGTTTCAGTGGCGTAATCGGCCCGGACGATCTCGAATTTCTACGCGATCAGCTGATTCTTAATCAAGTTCCGGCGAAACCCGCACCAAGCGAGAAGGAAAGCGAAGCCGCACCGCAAGTGAGCCCACAAGACGAAGTGCATCAGTTTCTCGCCAAGAAACTCAGCTCGCTAGAAAACGAGACTATCCCTCCGTTATCTGCTCAGGCGACGGAATTGCTGACACAACTGCGTAAGCGCGCGAAGGTGCCTGCGGATGAGGTCGGACGTTTGGCGGGTGACCGTGTACAGGTTGTGATTGCCGAACTTACCACTCGCCATGCGATTGCTGCTGATCGACTTCATATCAGTCCGGAGAAACAACGTGGTGCAGGAAGTACGGAAGTACGGTATACGATTCAGACGCGAGAGGAGTAAGGAAAGGCTGTAGGCTGTAGGGGTAAGGAAAAAGAAAAAGGCGAAACAGGGAAGTGGGGAAACGGCGAAAAGGCAAAAGGGGCATATATGATCCATCTGTCCGCTTATACGTGGGAGGCACTTTGCCAACATGCACAGGAAATCTTTCCTGACGAATGTTGTGGCGCGATTTTGGTGAAGAATGATCGGGAAGAAGTGAGGCGTATTGCCAACATTCAGAACGTCATGCATGCGAAAGATCCGCAACAATTTCCGCGTGACGCGACGATCGCCTATTTTATGGACCCGAAAGAGTTACTGGCGCTGAACAGAGAAGTCGATAGCGGCAAAGTGCAACTCAAGGCGTTCTACCACTCGCATCCCAATCATGACGCCTACTTTTCTGCCGAGGACAAACGGCAAGCGCTGTTCGGTGACGAACCGTCGTACCCCGATACGGCCTACTTAGTAATTTCAGTCTACGACCGCCAGGTACGGAACATCAAAGCCTATCGCTGGGATGAAGCAACAAAAGATTTTGTAGAAGAGGAGTTGAGTACGCATGTGTAGCCAGCGTCTCGGAGAGCCGTACGGTTCTCGCACCTCTCCTGTATCACTTACAACCCTGCCTGTTTGAACGTATCGCACGTCTTGAGATCGCCGCTCTGCATGCCGGTACGGAACCACTGCACCCGCTGCTGAGAGGAACCATGCGTGAAGCCGTCGGGATTGACTCGACGACCAGCCATCTTTTGCATACGGTCGTCGCCAATTGCGGCTGCCGCGTTGAGGCCTTCTTCGACATCGCCCTGTTCAAGAATGTGCCGCTGGCTATCGGCGTGATTAGCCCACACTCCGGCGTAACAATCGGCCTGCAACTCCATCAACACTGATAAGGCGTTGACTTGTTCTTGACCGTTGGCCTGGCCTCGGTATTGCCGCAGTTTGCGTTCCGTGCCGAGGAGATTTTGTATGTGGTGGCCGATTTCGTGGGCAATCACATAGGCAACAGCGAAATCACCTGAGACCCCTAATCGCCGCAACTCGTTCAGGAAGCTTAGATCGAGATAAACTTTTTGATCACCCGGACAATAGAAAGGGCCAGTAGCGGAAGAGTTCATCCCACAGGCAGATTCAATCCCATCGGAAAATAATACCAACTTTGGTGGTGGATATTGCTGTCCAGTAGAGGAAAACATTTTTCCCCACACGTCTTCGGTACTGGCGAGGATAACGGAGACAAACTGCTTCGCTTCATCATTATTTCCGGCTGGTTGAGATTGTGGTTGCGAATTGGTAGAAACCCCAGGGTTCGACTGCAAAAAAATTTGTAAAAGCTGCATTGGGTCCTGCCCGAGGAGGAGTCCAACGACAAGGAGA
>JAYVFX010000100.1:0-11050 GCA_043772795.1 Deltaproteobacteria bacterium | reverse complement strand
ACCTTCGCCTATGACAAAAAAGCGCGCAAGGCGCACTACAAGGTCCGGCACGCCACTATTGCAGGAAGGGGAGTTCACAGAAGTCTTTTCTAACCCTGTCGTCGTCATTGGGCAACAAGGACGCGTGTTGAAAGCGGTGGGAAGAACCCTACGCGGACGATTTCTGACGGTAGTATTTCTGCGGGTCAGCACCGAGCACTTTCATGTCATTACGGCGTGGCCCTCGACCAGGGCACAGATTCTGCAATGGCATAAACTGAGGCGAATATGAATAAGATCAAGACCTGCCGCAAATGCGGTGTCGAAATGTATCAGGATGAACAAGGGGGCTGGTTCTGCCCGGACTGTATCGTAACCGAGATTGATCCGGCTTTTCTGGACGAGCAGCGGAACCATCCAGGGGACCTCACTCAGCCCTATTTGCTTTCCCCTCGGACCAAGCAGGTGAGTATTCGCCTGGCGGTGAGTGATGTGCAATTGGCGCGCACCCTGGCCAAACGCAAAGGAGTTCCTAAGTATCAGACCTATATTAAGACGTTGCTTCATGAAGCATTGGTGAGAGAAGCTGGAGAAGTCGGGATTTGAGCACCTGCGTAGTGAGGGCCTTGTGCCATGGCTCCTTGATTGGGCACCACTGCTGGCTTGTCCAGCCGTGCAATCGGACGACACGGGACGGGTAACGAAGGAGACCGACTAGATGTCAACCAGGACTGATGGCAGCGGAAAGCATAGGGAAATAGGGTCAGGTCTTTCCTTTGGCATCAACTTTAATTTTCTTCCTCTCAACATTAAGAAGGACTGTTATCTTTTATGGCGACGTTTCTATCGCCGCAGGATAGTGTCGATGCCGTTCAACACAGCTTCTACCAGTATGCTGCGCTAACAGCAGCACGTTCCCCGGTGCCGTTGCCCGACGTAAGTTAGTCATCCCTGAAAAAGTCGTTTTTAGGCATTAATAGGATGTGACTAATAGTTTTGGTGCGGTTGAAGGCGTTCAGAAACGCTGAGGGATGCCGTAATCCAGCGCAACGGCCTTCCGCAATTGCAAGTGATTGCCTCCCATCCAGTGCGAAATGCCGCGGTTGGCCGGCGTATCAAGAAATGCAGAATGCTGAACAGCGAACAACAAGAAAAATTGGGGTAACGGGGAACAGGTCTTGCAATCATGCATTAGACTTGACAATCATGAAGCTAGCGCCGAACAAGAACGATGGAATAAGGAGGGACACACTATGGCTACGAGTCCATTGTCACAACTGATCACCGTCCACGACCGTGAATGGCAGGAGATGCAACCTGGTGTCCGCATGAAACACCTGTGGGCTGACGAGGCAACCAAGCGCAGAGCGCTTATCAGTAAGATTGAGCCAGGAGCGCAATTGCCGCTGCATCGGCATGTGGGTGATGAACTGGTCTATGTCATTGAAGGCACGTTATCGGATGAGTCCGGAACGGTCACTCCTGGAAATATGGGGTATCGGCCCGATGGCTGTGCACATACGGTATCAACCAAAACTGGGGCAACGGTGTTAGCGGTCATTACCGGAGGGATCGAACCAATCAAGGAGAGAGGCACTGCGCCCGGTTCACAGATTTTCACTCTGAGTGATATTGCCTGGAAAGAAGCGCGTCCGGGAATTCACCAGAAGCTGATCTGGGAAGATACGGTTGGGAAACGGCGAGTCACGCTTGGGCGCTTCGAACCAGGGGCGTTATTGCCGCTTCATCGCCATATCGGAGACGAACTTATCTTTCTCATTGAAGGCGCAAATGCGGACGAGGCGGGGGAGGTTCCGACGGGGAACCTCAGCTATCGGCCCAACGGTTGTACTCACACGGTGACGAGTAAGAATGGCGCAACTGCGCTCGCATTTTTGTGGGGTGGGGCGGAGATGGTGTGAGGAAAGTCTAGGAGTCTGGGAGTCTAAGAGTCTGGGAGTCGCAGGGTATGTGTGCCTGCCGGGGTTCTGTTCTTTGGCTCGCGAGGGCACGCGATGGTAGCTGGGTGGTTGATGATATTGTTGCTAAATCCTCCCTCGCCCCCCTTTTTCTAAGGGAGGAATCCGAAAAGCCCCCTTTGGAAAAGGGGGCCGTGCGCAGCGCGGGGGGATTTTAGAGCCGTAGCGGTGAAGTATAGGAGTTTTGCAACAGTATCATTGATCACCCGGCGAACTGTATTTCGGCACGCTAAATCTCGCGCACTATTGGATCAAATTCCCGTGTTCATCGAGCTTCAGCCCAGTTGCCCGCGCTTGCTCGAGGACCTTTGGTGTCCAACTTACGTGTCCGGCGTCGGTCCCGCCGAGAATCGCCATCAGCAGCGCGGATTCTTGTCCAGCATTGCGGAACCCGCGCATCACTCCTGGTGGGACTGAGACTGTGTCCCACTGTTTGAGAACCATTTCTTGCTCGCCGTCGTCGCCCCAATAAATGCCCCACTCGCCGGAGAGTGCGACAAACACTTCGACCGTTGTATGCGCATGCAATGCCGCACCGTTTCCGGGCTCAGCGCGAATGTATGTCAGGTTGAAATCACGAGCGTCAGTGATCGCAGGATTGAGCGTCGTGTCTTCCGTAACTCCGCGACCAATGACATTGAAAATCTCGCGCTCGTGACCAGGAATCTTGCTATCAATGAACGCCTTGGCACTTGAACGCAGTTCACTGAATCGTGCCGTGCGTTTGAGCATCTCGGCTTTGGAAACTTGTACGTCTTTCATACGTCCTCCATTTTTCGCTTTACGTTCCACGCTTTACCTTACCCCTTATCCTTTTCTCCATTTATCCTTTTTTTCTACTGACTACTGAATGCTGACTACTGACTACTATCTTTTACGGTGCACACGCGCGAATTGCGTCTATCACTTTCTGTTTTCCATCCGGACCGCCACCGACTGGAAAGATGATCGGCAACTTAATCCCAGATTGACGATACGCGTCGACCCGTGTACGGCATTCGGCAGCAGTTCCAGCGATGCCTAACGCTTGCACCATGGCATCAGGAACGAGCTTTGCCGCGCCTTCACGATCGCCTTTTTGCCACGTCGCCCGAATCGCTTCGGCTTCTTTGGGAAAGCCGCTTTCCGCCATGAGTCGATTGTAGCGAGGGAAGAACCCCGCGTAGAACGCGGCGGCAGGTCGTAAGCGATCGATCGCCTCTTTGCGATTATCAGAGACACTACATGACAACAACGAGACAATGTCGATATCTTCTGGTTTCCGTCCTGCTCGACGTGCACCGGTAGCGACATGTTCCATTGCTTTGTTCCCGGAGTCAGTTGTGCTCCAGACCATCATTGCGCCTTGGGCGAGTTCGCCGCAGATTTCTAGCATGCGGGGAAACACCGCCGAAATATAGATCGGGATTTCGCGACGGATCGGTGCGAACCACAAGTCGAAATTTTCAATTGTAATCGTTTCGCCCTTGTGTGAGACGACGCCGTCGCGCAGGAGCGTACGAATGATTGAGACTGTTTCCTTCATGCGCTGCTCGGGCTTGGCGTAGGGAACGCTGTGTTCGGGCTCGACCTGCACCTTATGACTCGACCCGAGACCCAGAATCATGCGTTGGTTGGAGAAATGATCAACGCAGGCCGCTGCCATGGCGATCGTCGGCGCACTGCGGACAAAGATGCTGCTGATACTCGTCCCCAGCAGAATGCGTTTGGTTTGTACGGCACACGCGGTGAGAATAGAAAATTGATCGCCGCCGTGTCCCTCGGCAACCCAGGCGGATTCATAGCCGAGATCTTCGGCCAGTTTGACGCAGTCGACAATCTCAGACGGCGATAGACCCCCTGCAAATGCGACTCCTATACGTACCATCGGATTCTCTCCTCTATTGCAAGTTAATAAATGACTGGCATTCTTCTCTTATCGACTGTATCAATCAACCAGTACTAATGAATTTCGATTAGGTCCTTACTCAGATTGTCGAACTGCAACCGAGATCGCTTCATCGCCTCCACCTCCTTGCAATGACAAACTCGCCATTTCCTAATAGCGAAGTTGGGGACGTACTGAAATTTCTGGTGCCTAACCAAACGCTCCCCGCTTGCGCAGATCGTTGACCTCTCCGTTTGTGAATCCCCAGTCTTGTAGTGCCGGTTCTGTGTCTGCTCCGTTCGCTGGTGGGCGACGACTAATCTCTGATGGGGTACGGCTGAACCGTGGTGCAGGAGCGGGTTGAAGAACACCTCCATGTTCGACAAAGGTACTACGCGCTTTGTTGTGTGGGTGCTGTGGTGCTTCTTCCAGATCAAGTATCGGTGCGACACACCCATCGGTCCCGGCGAAGAGGGCGACCCACTCGTCGCGTGGGCGAGTACGGAAAATCGCCGCCAACCGTTCACGATACACTGGCCAATTCTTGCGGCTGTTCGGTGCAGGGAAATCGCTCGAATTCAGCCCAAGTTTGTCAAAGAGGACTTTGAGAAATGGGTCCATCATGACCGCGACTGATACAAACTTCCCGTCGCTGCACTCGTACACGCTATAACGCCAATGTCCGCCATCGACCGTGTTTGATGCACGTTGATTTTGCCAGGCACCACCAGCGAGTCCGCCGTAGACATACGCCATCAAGTTGGCTGCGCCATCAACAATACTGGCATCAACTACTTGGCCACGACCTGAGCGTTGCGCTTCCCACAACGCCGCAAGCATGCCCATCGCGAGAAACACGCCGCCACCGCCGAAGTCACCGGCAGCAATCAGCGGAGGCACGGGTTTCTCGGCTGGACCAACAGCACTAAGAAGACCAGTAAGTGAGATGTAATTGATGTCGAAGCCTGCTTGTTTCGCCAATGGCCCTTCCTGTCCCCAGCCCGTCATCCTTCCATACACTAACCGTGGGTTGCGTTTGAGGCAGACCTCTGGTCCGACTCCCAAACGTTCGGCGACTCCAGGACGATAGCCCTCGATCAGACCATCGGCGTGTTCAACCAGACGAAGCAAAGTTTCGACCCCAGCCGGATTGGCGAGATCAATTTGTACTGCGCGTCGATTACGCCACAGAGTACGATACTTATGATCTGGATAGCCTAACTGCGGCTCTTGCGGACGATCAATACGCAAGATATCCGCCCCCATGTCAGACAATAACATACCGGCAAATGGTCCAGGTCCAATGCAAAACAGTTCAACGATGCGCAGCCCTTGTAATGGTCCCATGCTTCCCTCCTTTTTTTTTGGTCTCTTGATCGAGGCTTCTTCTTTATCAGACTTCATTCTTATTGCGAATCTGAGAGGTTGCGCATGTACTAGGGCCCATGGTATCTGTGTCGGCTGTTTATGCGTAGGAGTGAGCGTTCAGACGGGAGACAGTAATTTTCTCTCGCTGGAAGTTACTGCGGCCCTAAGACAAATACAACGAACCGCAAGGAGGGAAGGAAACCCATGGCACAAGAATGGCAGGAAGTGAAAGCCAAAGTTGCTGGTACTGAACTGACGTGTATTCAAGGTGGCAGTGGAAAACCGCTGCTTGTTCTGCACGAAGAAATTGGTCACCCGGGCTGGTTACGTTGGCATACGGAACTCGCGCGTTCCCGTACGGTGATCATTCCGCAACATCCTGGTTTTGGGAAAACGCCTCGGGTTGAGTGGGTACGGAACATTCGGGATCTCGCCGGTTTCTATGCCCGCGTGATCCGTGAAATGAAATGGTCTCCTGTTGATGTGATCGGTTTTTCGCTGGGCGGGTGGATCGCGGCTGAAATGGCTGCGTGTGACGCGAAACAGTTCCGCAAGATGGTATTGGTGGCCCCAGCTGGTATTCGTCCACCGCAGGGCGACATTTGCGATATGTTTATCGTAACGGCGCGGGTCTACGTCGATACGAGTGTCAACGATATAAAGAGCTCTCCAGAGTTCGCGAAATTGTATGGTGGTGAGCAGTCGCCAGAACAATTTGAGGAATGGGAAGACGCTCGGGCAGAGACCGCACGTCTTGCCTGGCAGCCGTACATGTTTAATCCCAGTCTGCCCAATCTCCTAGAGAACGTCATTGATCTCCCGACGATGATCGTCTGGGGTAAGCAAGACAAGATCGTTCCGATCAGTGCCTCACGTGTCTTTAATGAGTCGATTACAGGGTCAGATCTCGTGTTGCTCGATAACTGCGGTCATCGACCGGAGACTGAGCAAACGACAACGTTTGTTGAGCGCGTGCAGCGCTTTTTGGCCTAAAGCGAACCACAGGACATTCGTACACTTTATGCTACACCCCCTTGGGCGTGTCATTACTGAGCCCCCTTCGACAAGCTCAGGACAGGCTTCGACTACGCTCAGGATGAACTCCGCGAAGAATCTCTCTGAGAGACCCCCTTCGACAAGCTCAGGACAGGCTTCGTTTCACTCCGGGTGACAACTCTGGTGTGCTAATCTCTTGTGGCCTGATTGAGTTGAAGCGGGTTTCCGCCTGTCTTTGTAGGGGCAGCCACAACGGGCTGCCCTTTCTTTTTCTCCCGAATTCCTAAAATCCTGCTGACTCCACAAACCATCTATACACATGCGAGCGATCATTGTAGCTTTTCTGCACGAGAGAACGGACAAGGGATGGACGCATGATGGAAGAATTAAAACAGATTGAAACTTCGATGAACTACTTAGTGAGCAAGGACGAGAAACCAGCGACCTATATGTACGAGCCACCGGCTGGGGTACCGCGACGGTCTGGAAATTATTCCCGTTATCCGATGTCGATTCTCAACGGCCGGGCGGTTGACGAACAACTCACGTTGGACGCTCAAGGCTTTATGCTAAGACATCACGAAACTAAAGTGGTGGATTTTTACGACGAGAAGGAAGTCCAGACGGTGTATTATCCAGAGATCGAGCGGCTCGTGAAAGAGGCCACTGGCGCGACCAAAGTCGTAGTGTTCGACCATAATGTGCGCTGCGCGACAAAAGCCGAACGGAAGGAAAACAACGCCAATATGCCGGTGATGATGGCGCATAACGACTACACCTTTAGGTCCGGACCCCAGCGAGTACGGGACTTGGTCGGAGATGAAGAAGCAGAACGACTCTTGCAGCACCGCTTTATGCAGATCAATGTATGGCGACCGATTTCTGGTCCGGTACAAGCAAACCCACTCGCGGTGTGTGATGCGCAAAGCATGACGTTACAAGACTTCGTGCCTACTGATTTGATCTATCATGATCGAGTCGGGGAGGTGTACTCTGTCGCGTATAATCCCAATCATCGGTGGTTCTATTTCCCGCAAATGCAGAGGAACGAAGTCCTGTTCCTGAAAGGGTTTGATTCCGCATCAGATGGGCGGGCACGCTTTACCGCGCACTCCTCGTTTGACGATCCGATGACACCGCCCGGCGCGCCGGCGCGGGAAAGTATCGAAACCCGTACGTTACTGTTCTTCGCGCCAGAAGCTGCAGCTCAGAGCTAAACCCCGCCTTTGCGTCTGAGGCCCACTAATGCCCTGGGCCTCGTTCGCGTTTTCCTGATTTTCTCGCGAAGCCCACATGTATGGCCTCGCTGCTCAAGGGCTCTACGCTCTTTGTGCCGGTACGATAAAGGACAGGAGCGAAAGGAAACCCGTATGTCACAGTCCCCTGACTCGCATCGTTTTCGCTTACGAGCCATTGCCCGGCGTGCGATGATCGAGCGCGGATTCTTCCCGGAATTTTCGGATGCAGTGACCACAGAAACCCAGCAGTTAACCCAGGCGGCACCTGCGCATGAGGCAGGCATCCGTGATCTTCGCTCACTGCTGTGGTGCTCGATTGATAACGATGACTCACGTGATCTCGATCAGCTTTCTGTAGCTGATCAACTTTCTGATGCTACAGTGAAGATTCTTGTGGCGATTGCGGATGTCGACGCCCTCGTCACCAAAGATTCCGCACTCGACCATCATGCGCGCCAGAACACGACCTCGGTTTATACTCCGGCGCAAATTTTCCCTATGTTGCCGGAGAAACTGTCTACCGATCTGACCTCGCTGAACCCAGACGTAGACCGTTTGGCGATGGTTGTAGAGATGGAGATTACTGCGGGTGGCGAGCTCGGGACGGCGACCGTCTATCGTGCACTCGTGCATAATCACGCAAAGTTAGCCTATAACAGTGTGGCGGCGTGGCTTGACAATCAAGGACCGATGCCTGAGCGGGTAGCGGCAGTACCTGGCTTAGCGGAGCAAATCCGTGTGCAAGAACGCGTCGCGCACCAACTTCAACAACTCCGTTATCAGCAAGGGGCACTCAATCTCGAAACGCTCGAAACGCGTCCGGTTTTTGATAATGAGGAATTGAGCCAGCTAACCCTCGACAGGCGGAACCGCGCCAAGGCGTTGATCGAGAACTTCATGATCGCCGCCAATGGGGTCACGACGCGGTATTTAGTTAGCAAGAATTTCCCTACGTTTCGTCGCGTGCTGCAGGCTCCGCAACGGTGGGAACGTATTGTCGCTTTAGCGGAAGATTTGGGCGAGCAATTACCGGCGCGACCAGATAGTGCTGCTCTCGAAGCTTTCCTGGAACGGCAATATGAGCGAGACCCTCTTCGTTTTCCTGATCTCTCACTATCAGTTATAAAATTAATGGGGTCAGGAGAATATGCTGTTGAGCTACCGGGCGAAGAACCGATTGGGCATTTTGGTTTAGCAGTCCGAGACTATACCCATTCGACTGCTCCAAACCGACGCTTCCCTGACCTGGTTACACAAAGACTGCTGAAAGCGGCGCTCGCCGGTCAACCCTGTCCCTACCGTATCGACGAGTTGCATGAGCTGGCCCGTCATTGTACAGAGCAAGAAGATGACGCGAACAAGATTGAACGACAGGTACGCAAGTCTGCTGCTGCGTTGTTGTTGGAAAAGAGCATCGGCCAACGGTTTGACGGAGTAGTGACCGGCGCGTCGGAGAAGGGAACGTGGGTACGTGTTTTTAACCCACCGGTCGAGGGAAGAGTCGTCCAAGGATACGACCACTTTGATGTTGGCGATCGCGTACGGGTGAGGCTTGCTGCGGTGGATGTTGAACGCGGCTTTATCGACTTCGTGGGGATGAGTCGGGGTAGTTGGTAAGAGCGACGACGCGGACGGGAGCTGAATACAAGTCGCGGTGGTGAGAATCAGGGAAGAAAGCGGGCTACCTCTCGACGAGGGAGGCGCTCAGAACGATTACTCCTTCTTATACATCACCTTGTACGTAAGCTGACCTTTGGCAACCCGTTCCCCATCCGGGGCCAGGATATCAACTTCCAGAAACACGATACTGCGACCGCGTCGGAGGATGCGCGCTTCGGCGACCAAGTCTATTTGCCGTGCTGGTGCCAGGTAATTGACTGTCATCGAAATGGTTGAACTGCCGATGATATCTGTCGATGCTGCTTTGATCGCCAAGAACCCGGCACTATCAATTAGTGAGGCGATCGCCCCACCATGAACAAGACCCCGCGCTTGTTGTAAATCCGCTTTGAACGGCAGGCGCATACGGCAGAACTCCGGCGTCACTTCCTCTGGTTGTAAGCCGAGGAGTTCAAAGAACGGTTCGTTCACGGTCGAAACGCTCATGCCTTTTTTCCCTCCCTTGCCCAGACAATGAAAAGGGCACGGTGTCCCGTGCCCCTACTTTCTCTGTCTCTATCTCGGTCTCTGTCTTTTATTGTCCTACTGGTAGGTTATAGAACCGAATTGCATTGCCGCCTAACACTTTGCGCTGTGTCTCAACTGGAAGCGGTTCGATCCGTTCACGGATTTCTTTCGCTACGCCGAAAGATGAATCGATGTGTGGGTAATCCGATGCCCAGACGAAATAATCCGCGCCAATGTGTTCGACCACTTGCGCTGTCATTGTTTCATCGGGATCGGCGGACACCACACATTGGCGGTAGAAGTATTCACTCGGTTTCATCTTCAGTGTTGAGCGACTCTTCATAGGAATGTATTTATGATCCATGCGATCGAGCCACGCTGAGATCCAGTTCGCGCCTGACTCCAGGACGGTGCACTTCATGCGCGGATATTTTTCAAACATGGCGAGGGACATCATCTGTGTGAACCCGGCCATGACGTCGATGGCTAAAAATGTGAAGTTGAACAAGCCAAACTCCGCATCCTGCCGAATCCATTCGTGGAAGGACGGCTGGTCGCGAACGACCACATGAAGACCAACCGGCAGTTGCAGATCCTGCACGGTTTCCCAAAAGCGGACGAAGTCAGGATGGTCAAAATGTTTGTGTCCGCGGGCAACCATATCCGGTGAAAGATACACGCCGACACAGCCGTCTTTCTTTGCGCGCAGAGTTTCCTCGACTGCTCCTTCAGGATCTAGCAGTGAGATGTGAGCAATCGGAAACAGGCGTTTTTTGTCATAGCTGCAGAAATCCACCAACCAGCGATTGTAGGCACGGCTGTAGGCGGTTGCCAGTTTCGGGTCCTGTACCCAACCTTCCCAAAAGATCCCGATGGTGGGATAGAGCATGGCGATGTCGATGCCCTCATCATCCATCACTTTAAGGCGGGCTTTCGGATCGTAACTGCCGGGCGGGCAGCCGTCCATGTAGGTTTTATTGCCAGGAATGAAGAATTCATCGGGGTTCATACCGACACCACCGAGAGCGCCGAGTGTACCGCGCACGACTTCGGCAGGCTTATTATCAAACATCAATACTTCCCAGCCTTTTTCGTCATGATCGATGCGTACCGCGCGGTCACGGTATTTAGGATCAATGTATTTTTGCCAGAGATCAGCGGGTTCAAGAATATGACCGTCAGCATCGACGGCCGGTCCAATGTTCTGGGTCGACATGTTTTTCCTCCTGCTTCTACATGACTAAGCGTTCACTTCTACCAGAGGGGGATGTTAGGCTCTAGACCCAAGTCCTGAGATTGAGAAAAAAGCAGGATGTTGCTACTTCTGTAGCTACCTAAAGAGGACAGGCAATTATGACAACTGCTGCAAGTGTCCGTGACCTGAAGAATCAAACGACCGCTCTGCTGCGTGAGGTCGAACGAGGCACACTCATTAGACAAGTGTCGTCTCGCGTTCTTTTCCTCCGAAAGTATTCAATTTTCTTTTAAGAATTTAT
>JAYVFX010000099.1:0-3265 GCA_043772795.1 Deltaproteobacteria bacterium | reverse complement strand
GTCTGTACACGACTTGCATCGTACGGATTTCAGCAACGCGCATTATGGTCAGACTCACAGGATTGGTTTCTGGTGGCGTTGTTTCGCTTCGCTGGAAAGCCCTCCGAGGTATGAACGATGGCGGCGAGCACTCGAACGCCTACCGTTCTGCTTGTGACGACCGGAGGAACCATCAGTATGGTCCGGGACGCAGAACGGGGGAAAAGCGTTCCGACGTTGAAAGGTGCTGAGTTGGTGGCCCGCTGCCCCTTTGCGACAACGCTCACAATGCGCGTTGTCGATCTGATGTGGGACACTGACATAACGGATCATCTGCTCACCTTGGCACGTTGTCTCCAAGAAGAAGCGCACAACCAGATTGATGGTATTGTCGTCACCCACGGAACCGACACGCTGGAGGAAATTGCTTACGGCATTGACGAAATGATGTCGCCTCTCATTCCGATCGTGTTCACCGGCGCGATGCGTCCGAGTTGGGCGGTTGATTACGATGGGATCAAGAATCTGGAAAATGCCTTTCGCATTGCCACGACAGCCGCTCATGAGTACGGGGCGTTGGTCACCATGAACGATGCCGTTTTTGAGGCCTGGAATGTGTACAAGAGTGACACTGGCGCACGGGATGCGTTTGTTGCACGTCGTGGGGCACCGTACGGGCACATTATCGGAGATCGGGTAAGTTTTACCTGGCGGCCAGTTCCACGGGCACGGATCGGGAAGATTCCGGCATCGCTCCCGTCATCAATTCCCATTCTCCTGATGGGGGTTGCCGATGATGGTTGTCTGCTCGATGAACTCTCTGTGACGTCAATGCAGGGACTTGTCATTGCGGGGATGGCAGCGGGGAGTGTCCCGTCGGCTGCACGGAAACGCGTGCTGCAAATTGCCGAGCGCGGTCTGCCAGTCGTCCTGTGCTCAAGTGCGACAAGTGGTTGGACGGCAGAGGAATATTACTATCCGCATGCCTACGACGACTTACAAAACGCAGGTATCGTGATTGAGAATTGGCTGTCTCCACGCAAGGCACGGATACGCTTGATGCTCAGTCTGGCATTGAACAAACCGTATGTGCCCTTTGGTGAAGAGTTCCTCTGAAAATCGCGCGATTCTCAGCAGGGTATCGAACCGGCACGACAACAACGCATGCTCATTTGCTTTCCGCGAAAACAATTGGTTATAATAGCGCCTTGTAAGGTAACTGCCGACGAAATCCGGAAGTACCCGCTGTGGCCTGCCTCCGAGATGTACATCTTCAGGAACCTACTCTTGGTTAACACTTAGACCTACACCAGACCCGTACGAAGACGAGGCGTGAAACGCTCGCACCTTCAGGAGAAAGCCACATGACAAAAGGTTACGTTCGCTACTTCCTGTATACTATTGTATGCGGACTGTCCCTCTTCGCTGGACCACGTAACGCGAGCGCCGTCGTGCACACGCTCATGGTGCCTAACCTGAAAGCACTGCCAGCGGAACAAATCCAACTCGCGACGGATAGCAACAACAATCCACTGCCAGAGCTGCGTTTCAGTACGCTGACCTGGAACGCGGGACGCGGACCAATGGAACTGCGCGGCGTCGTACCACCAAATCCCAACCCCACCCCCGGGAGACAGCCCGTCAAGCAGCGTATCTACTTCTCCGACACAGGCTTTCTTGAGCGCCTCGTTGGAAGCTTTATTTACCATCCCGCACATCACCACACTCATTTCGACGGCTACGCGGCCTACACACTACAGTCTACGGGCATTGCGGGTATTGTACGGCGAATTTCTCGCAAGGTTTCGTTCTGTCTCGTCGACTCGATAGACGTTGACCTGACACTGCCAGGAGCCCCGACTGCCAAACAATACCAACGCTGCGACGCCGTGTTTCAAGGCATATCTGTCGGTTGGGGTGACCGCTACGGGTTTGAGCTTGAAGGACAGTCCTTCGACCTCACTGGGGTGCCACGCGGAGATTATCGCTTGTCTATTCGACTTGATCCGGAAAACCGGCTTTCTGAAACCAGCAAGCAGGACAACACCTCGTGTGTCCTGATTCATCTAGAAACCCGTCCGCTCGCGGTTACCGTGCTCAATCCGGATAGCTGTGGTCCATTAGCTCCGATACTCGACAATCTAGCAATCTCGTTGAAGCCCGGCCAGCGTATTCCAGTGAAAATCACCGGTAAAAACTTTACTCCCGGGATGAGTGTCCGTTTTACGACCGGATCTGGCCCGGCGCCAGTCGTCACCAACGTTGTCGTCGTCAACTCGACAACCATTACCGCTTCGGTCGCTATCAGAAACTTCGTCGCCAGTACGAATCGCCTCTTTTATGGCCGCGATCCCCGCTGGGATCTGCGAGTCGGGTCGGCCGTGGTAGGGTATGACGTGGTGCCAAATGCGCTGCGGATCATCCTCCCGCCAACTCCATAAGCAATCCATCGTTCAACACGGGCGCGACAGTCTTTTCGTCGCGCCCCATCCTCTCTCTCTTGACCCGTCCCTAGGGTCTGGGTACTACAGTTCTCATGAATACACAGTGGCCTCTGCGCTTTGGCATCTTTCTCCCCCCCATGCATTTGGTGGGGCAAAATCCTACCTTGACCATGCAACGTGACCTCGAACTGATGGAACACCTCGATCGTCTTGGTTTTGATGAGGCGTGGATTGGTGAGCACCACTCTGCCGGTTACGAGACGATTGCGTCGCCGGAGGTATTTATCGGTGCGGCTTCACAACGTACGCGGCACATCAAGCTGGGCACTGGGGTGAACTCGTTACCGTACCATCATCCGTTAATTCTTGCCGATCGCATTGTCATGCTCGATCATTTGACACGAGGACGGACCATGTTCGGGGTCGGTCCTGGTCAGTTGACCTCAGACGCTTTCATGCTGGGCATTCAGCCCGATAACCAGCGGCGCATGATGCAAGAAAGTTTTGAAGTGATCATGGCCCTGCTCAACGGAGAAACGGTAACCCGAAAGACCGACTGGTTCACGATCCAGGAGGGGGTGCTGCAATTGCGACCCTACACCTACCCCTGCTTTGACATCGCGGTGGCAGCCTCTATTTCGCCCTCCGGGGCTACGCTTGCTGGCCGCTTTGGGGTTGGCCTGTTGTCCCTCGGAGCGACCAACCCGCTCGGCTTTGAGCTGTTGCACGACCACTGGCAAGTCGCCGAGGAACAAGCGGCAAAGAACGGCAAGACTGTCGATCGTCGTAACTGGCGGATGGTCGGCCCTATGCATGTAGCTGAAACAGAGAAGCAAGCGCTG
>JAYVFX010000098.1:0-3428 GCA_043772795.1 Deltaproteobacteria bacterium | reverse complement strand
CAGGTGAATGGTTTGGCCGTTCTTGGTAGCGGTCAAAGACGGCTTGTCTTTTTGTCAGGTACGACCCAGTCCGGATTTCCGACCAGTCTTTGTGCCGCGCAATCTCTTTATGGTGGCGGTCCGTCTGACGCCTTCATCGACAAGCTCGGCATAGATCTCGTGGAGCCGGACAATAGTGGGGTTGCGTATGCCAGTTATCTCGGTGGTAGTGAAAAGGATGAAGCGTATGCTTTCGCCGTTGATGGTGATCTGAACATGTACGTCGCTGGGCTCACACAATCCTCCTCGTTTCGCACTACATCAGGCACGGTCCAGCCGAATTTTGGTGGGACCCAGGACGCGTTTGTGACCAAGTTTGACACACTCTCGCACGGTCCCTGCGCCGACTTGCGGTTGACCATGACTGACGAGCCAGACCCGATTGCTGCCGGTGGTACTGTCACTTACTCTCTTACTGTGACTAACCTCGGCCCGGATATTGCGGCGAATGTGACGGTCACCGACATTTTACCGAATGGCGTCACTCTCCTCAGCGCTACTCCTTCGACGGGCGCGTGTGTTGGGACTACCACACTCACTTGTAGTATGGGGACTCTGACCGTTTCCCAAACTGCCACGATCACCATTGTTGCGCGCGTAGCTGCCTCGGGGGTTGCAATCAACCGAGCTTCGGTAACCGCTTCGGGTCCTGATCTTGAGGATAATAACAATACGATTGCGGTGAACACTTCAGTGGTGGGTGGTAGTCCGTTGACGATCTCGTTGAAGAATGAGACAGGCGCGAACGGTCAGATCATTAGTCGCCCACCAGGGATCGCTTGTCCGCCGGACTGTAGCGAAACCTATCCGCCGGGTGCGACTGTTACGCTCATTGCCCAACCCGATGAACAGACGTCCTTTTTCCAAAGTTGGGATGGTGCGTGCTCACAGGCAAAGACCGAGCCCTTATGTCTCCTCACCGTGAATGGCGATCAACTTGTAGGAGCGTCCTTTGCTCGCTCTGCGGGCCTGTCCGCACAATGGCTTGATCTCTCCCAGACGTGCCGTTTGCGTGGCAAACAACAGACGCCGCGCTGTCGTGTGACCGGTACGCTGAAAGTATCGAACCTCGGAACGGTACGCGCAGGGAAGTCGCTCACTCGTTTCTTTTTCTCAGAGGAACCGACACTGAATAGTGGTTATACCGTGCTAAAAACAAAGAAGACTCCAGCCCTTGATGGTGGAGGAGCGCAGGTAATTCACGTCGATCTCAAACTCCCGTCAGGAGTGAATGGAAAAGGAAAATTTGTTGTCGCCCAGGTCGATGCCGATGCCCAGGTGCCTGAAGCCAATGAAAGAGATAACCGAGCAGCCTTTGGGCCGTTGCCGTAGAGGCAGAGGATAGCAAGCCGTGCCCTTGTGCCCGGGTTAGACGAAAGGGGAAGAAGCGCGCCTTCAAAGCTACCGCGCCCTTGTCCAAGCCCTTGCTACCTGACAGAATCTGCTTTCAAAGGAGGAGCTAGGATGAGAACCAAACGCATGGGCCGCACTGGCTTGAAAGTCTCAGAAATCTGCTTAGGGACGATGACCTTTGGACGTCAGTGTGATGAAGCGACGAGCTTCGGCATTATGGACACCGCGGTCGAGTTTGGTGTTGATTTCTTTGATACCGCCGATGTGTATCCGGTTGGTGGCGGGCTTGAAAGTGTTGGCCGCACTGAAGAGGTGGTCGGTAAATGGTTGAAAGGGAAACGAGAGAAGATTGTTTTGGCAACCAAGTGCTGGGGCGCAATGGGGAAGGGGCCGAACGAGCAGGGGCTATCGCGCAAACATATCTTTACGGCGATCGACGAGAGTCTACGACGACTACAAACTGATTACGTGGATCTGTATCAAGTTCATGCGCCAGACCCGAACACGCCACTGGATGAAACGCTCCGCGCACTTGATGACCTCGTCCATCAGGGGAAAGTGCGGTACATCGGCTGTTCCAATTTTCAAGCATGGTTGTTAGCTTCGGCGTTGTGGACGAGCGACAAACACAGCCTTACGCGGTTCGACTGTGTCCAGCCGCGTTATAACTTGATGTTTCGTGAAATCGAGAATGAACTGTTACCCCTGTGTCGTCACCACGGCATTGGTGTCATTCCCTATAATCCACTTGCCGGTGGATTTCTGACTGGCAAGTACAAGCTGGAGACTGAACCGTCAGCCAACCTGCGCTTCGGTCTGGCTGGCCGGGCCGGGCATATTTATCGGCAGCGCTATTGGCAAGAGGCGCAGTTCAGTGCAGTGGCGCATCTGCAAGAATTCTTCGCCACGCGCAATAAACCGCTTGCTCAAGTAGCAATTGCGTGGGTATTGGCACAGCCGGATATTACCTCACCGATTGTTGGTGCGACTTCGGCAGAGCAACTGCGGCAGTCGTTGCCGGCGGTCGATCTCAAGTTAGACACAGAAGAAATGAATGTCTGTAACGAGATTTGGTTCGACCTGCCGCGGCTGAAAGACCCGGCGGTGGCGCTGCGCTAAACGCAAGTGAAGAGTTATGAATGAAGAGTGAAGAATAAAATTCTAACGAGTCTTGTCCCCAATTCTTCACTCTTAACTCTTCATTCTTCATTACGAGGTCATAAGACCTCGTAAAAGCTTCCCTGTCCCGGCATGAACAACCGACTGTAGAAGCGCATAGCATACGAATCGGTCATGTTAGCCAGGAAATCGCATATCACGCGCTTGCGGGCAGGTTCGTTGCCATCAAGGAGAGCCCGCTCGTACTCCTCCCCCCAGTTTTCCGGGAACAATCCCACAGAATCTTTGCCTTGGTCGAGCACTGCGAAGAGGCGACGTAAGACCTCCTTGCCTTTATGCCCGAGCGTTGTCACGCGGGGATTATAGATGACGTGGTGTGACTCAAACGCTTTGAGAATTTCGATGCGTACGCGATTCGGAGCAGCTGCATCAATGCGGTCGCCCGGTTGCAACGTAACGCTGCAGGAGAAGTCATGAATCATGTCACGCGTGAGCATTTTCCAGGCCGCGCGTCCTGCCGTACGTTCTAGATACTCTAAACGATCGGCGATCTGTAGGAGTTCGCGGTGAAGTGTATCCTCACCAACCATTTCTCCAAATGTCATAAGATGCGCGTTAACATCGCGAACCACGCGAGCCGGGGGCACGCGACGAAAGTCTGCCACGGTTAACAGTCCAGCTTTGAGGCTATCCTCAAGGTCGTGGACGGAATAGGCGATGTCGTCTGCCACATCCATGATTTGACACTCGAAACTTCGACGAGTACCACTCCCCGTGTATTCCATGATGGCTTCTGCAAGCGCTCGGTCGTCGGCGTAGAATCCTTTTGCTGGTCTCTCCTTGGCGGTTGCTAACGCAGCTTCATCAATACAGGTCTTGTATTTAAGGATGCTATCAAGGGTTTGGTACGTCAGGTT